>NZ_JBHIPB010000001.1:0-283123 GCF_042195825.1 Bartonella sp. AP40SXNS | reverse complement strand
TACAGGAGTTTGCGTACTTAGACCCTGCCCCATGGGCATTTCTGAACCAGGTGCTTGATCTACAGGAGTTTGCGTACTTAGACCCTGCCCCATGGGCATTTCTGAACCAGGTGCTTGATCTACAGGAGTTTGCGTACCTAGACCCTGCCTCATGGGCATTTCTGAACCAGGTGCTTGATCTACAGGAGTTTGCGTACTTAGACCCTGCCTCATGGGCATTTCTGAACCAGGTGCTTGATCTACAGGAGTTTGCGTACCTAGACCCTGCCTCATGGGCATTTCTGAACCAGGTGCTTGATCTACAGGAGTTTGCGTACTTACACCTTGCTCCATCGAAACCTCTGAGCCCTGTATCTTTTCTGGCTGTTTTCTTACGGATATATCTTTGTTTGATAACGGCTCAGATACTGAAGAACCATCTCTACTTGATATTTCCGGTTCAATAACACGTCCTGAGCCACCCATCATATTATAATTCAAATGAGAAATAGCCCACCATGTACCCCCAATAATAATAAAAACACAAATAGCAGCAAACCATAACGCATTTAAATTCCACTTGGCATCTGGACCAGAACTCAAGTGTAAAAAGAAAACAATTTGTACTACAATCTGAATAATCGCCATCCCAATAAGATATGCAACTTTTGTACTGACTGCCCAACTTTCCATCATTCCATACATCACAGGAATAAAAGAACCCAAGGTGAAAAATACAGCCAGAATAAAACCGACCAAATAGGAACCAGTACTGGGACCATGTGTTTCATTTTGCATGCTCATCACAACGCTCCTAATAGATAAACCATGGTGAAAACACCAACCCATACAATATCAAGTAAATGCCAAAAAATGGAAAGGCACGCTAAACGTGTTTTATTATCCTGATCCAAGCCATTACGACGAAGATGACAAAACATCACGACCATCCAAAGAAGACCAACACTCACGTGAAGACCATGGGTGCCAACCAAAGCAAAAAATGCTGACCAATAAGCAGAAAGTATCTCGCGTCCAAAAAGCTGTAAACCTGTTGCAGAATCAATACCAGCATAAGCATTTGGATCATAATAAAATACTTCACTCAAAAGTTCATGAAATTCATAAAGTTCCATGCCAATAAAGCAACACCCCAATACAAAGGTAATAGCCATCCATAAACGCACACCACTGATGTTATTTTTATGAGCTTGTACCATTGCAAAGCCATAAGTAACGGATGAAAACAATAAAAAAGCCGTCTCAACCAAAACAAATTTTAAATCTATAAACTCACTGCCCGCTTTACCACCACCATAAGAAGCAGAAAAAACAGCAAAACTTGAAAACAGTGTCGAAAACAGGATTAAGTCTGAAAGAATATAGACCCAAAAACCAAACGTCATTACCGAGCTACTATCGTGGTGAAGTTCATCTATAGTACTCGCGTTATTCATTGTTACAGCACTCATACTGTCACTCCTTGTTCTTTAAGAACAGCTGTAAAGGCATCTTCAGTTTTTTGTACTTCTTCAGCTGGAATATAGTAACCATGATGATCACCTGTTAATGAATGACACACAAGCGTTGCAATAAAACCAATCAGTCCAACAGCAGCAAGCCACCAAATATGCCAAACAAGTGCAAAACCAACAACTAATAAGAAGAATCCCGCAATAATTCCAGCCGATGTATTCGACGGCATATGAATTTTTGTGAATCCACTTGTCGGACGTTGATAACCACTTTTCTTCATATTCCAATAAGCATCATCAGACTGTATCTTTGGAAGGAGGGCAAAATTGTAGGCAGGAGGCGGTGAAGAGGTAAACCATTCAAGTGTACGTGCATCACCCCAAGAATCATTCAACGTTACCGGTAGGTGACCTTTATGCTTAATACCATACCAAATCGCCAAAACAACCTGTAACACAAAACAAAGGATACCAAGCAAGATAATAAAAGCACCTAGAGCAGCAATAATAAACATCGGCTGCCAACTAGGTTCCATGTAATGCTGGAGACGACGTGTTGCACCCATTAAACCAAGCGCATAAACAGGGAAAAACGCAAGGTAAAAACCAATAAACCAACACCAGAAAGATGCAATACCTAGTATGCGATTTGGTTTATAACCAAAAGCTTTTGGAAACCAAAAAGCAAGCCCTGCTAAATAAGCGAAAACCACACCTCCAATAATTGTATGATGGAAATGCGCTATCAAAAAGAGCGAATTATGAAACTGCCAATCTGCAGGAACAATAGATAATAAAACACCAGTTAACCCACCACCAACAAACGTAAAGATCATTCCCATGCACCAAAGCATTGGAGGCTCAAAGCGAATCCGACCTTTATACATCGTGAGCAGCCAATTAAAGACTTTTACACCTGTTGGAACTGCGATGATCATCGTAGCAATACTAAAGAAGGTATTTACAGCTTCACCACCACCCATTGTAAAGAAATGATGTCCCCAAACAAGAAGCGAAAGAATCAAAATAACCACCATGGCCCATATCATGGAAGTATAACCAAAGAGGCGTTTTGAAGAAAAAGTTGAGACAACTTCAGACACAATGCCAAAAGCAGGAACAACCAAAACATACACTTCAGGGTGACCAAAAACCCAAACATAATTAATCCACACCATTGGATTTCCACCACCAACGTTAGTAAAGAAATTCATGTTCAAATAACGATCACATGCCAAGAGCGCAAAAGCAACAGTTAAGACAGGATAAATAACTACAATAAGAACATTACTGACAAAAGCGCTCCAACAAAAAATAGGCATTTTCATCATTGTCATTCCAGGAGCACGCATTTTAATCATAGTTGCAATAAAATTCACTGATCCCATTGTTGTTGCAATACCAGAAAGCTGAAGAGACCATAAATAATAATCTACCCCTGTATCTGGACTCGTTTGTAATTCTGTAAAAGGTGGATACATCAACCAACCACCACGACCAAAATTACCAACACCTAGGGATATATTAATCAAAATCGCCCCAGCTGCCGTAATCCAAAAACCCAGATTATTTGCAAAGGGAAAAGCAACATCACGCGCACCAATTTGAAGCGGTATAAGATAATTAAAAAGACCAAATAAAATAGGCGTAGCCATGAAAAAAATCATGATCGTACCATGCGCCGAAAAAATTTGATCAAAATGCTCAGGAGGTAAATAACCTGCTGTTTCACTCCCAAGAGCTAAAGCTTGATGCGTTCGCATCATAAGTGCATCCGCAAAACCGCGAACAAGCATAATAATTCCAAGAACTATATACATTATGCCTATGCGCTTATGGTCAACAGTTGTAATCCAATTTCGCCATAAAATTCCCCACCACCCAAGCGCTGTCAGAGCAACGACAGCAATTAAACCAACCAAAACAATCGCAATACATGTATACAAAACGATCGGTTCATGTGCAAGCGCATGAAAAGCACCTGCCGTAGGATCTGTAAGTCTTCCAAACATTTCTCAACCCATTTCAAATGAAATTTAAGTTTAAAAGAAACCTTATATTAAAAATATTAAAAGGGCTCTTTCTCTATTGACCCTTTAAATAACATCAGGATCAAATACTGAACACAGTGCACCCCATAGCGTCTGAGCAGCAGCACGTTTCATTAAATCTTCATTACACACCGTATTTTCATCGACACATCGATTAACAACACGATAGTAAAGCCGCTTCTCAACAGGTGCAAAATAACGAACTTCAGCATCTTTTTCCTTCGCAGCAATATCACCCATACGAGGCGCAATAGAAAGTTGACGATAAGATGTACGATCAAGTACTCGACCATTAGCCCGAGCTTTTACAATCCAATCCTCAAAATCCCGCGAAGACACAGAATGCCACTTAAACCGCATACCCGAAAAACCATCACCACTGTAATTTGCTGAGGTCCCTTTGAATACCCCTTGTTCTTCAGCGACCAAATGCAACTTAGCATTCATCTGCGGCATAGCGTAAAGAACCGTACCCAATTTGGGAACCCAAAAGGCATTGACAGAATTCTCTGACGTCAATTGCAATAAAACTTGACGTCCTTCAGGCGCGTAAATTTCATTAATCGATGCAACACCATATTCAGGATAAATAAAAAGCCACTTCCAATCAAGAGCTACAGCATCAATCTGCAATGGCTTTCCTTCACCCACCACCTCTACTGGAAGGGGATTTGTAGGCTCAAGCTTATAGGTATAATAAGTTGTTAATGAACCTAAAACCATTATGATTACAATGGGAATACTCCACATCAACGCTTCAATTTTATTTGAATGCGCCCAATCAGGAGAATAGTCCGCTTTCACATTCGATGCACGATATTTTATAGCTAAAAATACCACACTCACCATTACTGGAATGACAACGCAAAGCATAACAGCCACACAAACAACAATCAAAATTAACTGTTGACGTGCAACATAACCTGATGGCTGTATAACATCAATTTTACAACCAGACAAAAGCAGTGCTCCCCCTAAAATCACAAGCATCTCTAATTGTCTAACAAAGCTTTTCATCTTCATTTACCCCCGTCATACGCACTAAAAATTGTCATAATATAACACCTTAATATTGTACAGATTTGAAAATAATTATCAAGTGAATTCAATGCCAATACTACTCTTATCCAACGTTTGCTCTTTACCTATCACAAATTAATTATTTTGCTTAATTGTTTTGCAATATACTCAAGTGCAAACCGATATCCATCACCTCCACACCCAGTTATGATAGCGTCTACACCTGCAGATGTATAAGAATGGTGACGAAAAGCTTCACGCTGATAAATATGAGATAAATGAACTTCTACTTTCGGCCCTGAAAACATTTTTAGGGCATCGAGAAGTGCAACAGATGTATGACTGTAAGCCGCTGGGTTAATGATCAATCCAGAACTTGCCTCTATTGCTTCTTGTATCCATGCTACTAATTGCCCTTCACAGTTACTTTGATAAAAATTTATTATGATATCATTTTTTTTTGCCCATTCTCTGCATCTTTTTTCAATACCTTCTAGAGTTTCAGTTCCATAAATTCCTGGCTCACGTTGACCTAGAAAATTTAAATTAGGACCATTTAAAATCGTTATTATCTCTGACATAGCAAGCCTTTTCTTTCAGAGTCATCACTTATTAGAAAAATATTTAGCATGTTTTTTACAGCAATAAAGCTCCATTCTTAATCTCAAAAAATTCTGCGCGTCCTTTTAAGTCATCAAATAAAACACGATCTGTTCCTGTCATAAATGTTTGTACAGCTAAATCATCAAGAATATCAAATAGAGCAGCACGTCGATGCGAATCAAGATGAGCAGCCATTTCATCAAGAAGAAGAATGGGAGATCTTTCCGACATCATACCTGTTAGACGTGCATGACACAAAACTAAACCTGTTAGCAGCGCTTTTTGTTCACCTGTTGAACACGATGTTGCTGTTCTATTTTTATCAGAATAAAAAACCTGCAAATCTGCACGATGTGGTCCTTCTAACGTCCGACCAGCAGCACGATCCATTGCGCGATTATGCCGTAATCGATCACAAAATTGTTCTTCAACTTCAGTTGCTGATATTTCATTAAGAGCTGTTTCTAAAAAACCATCAATTTGCAAAAAAGCTCGTGGAAAAGGTATATAAGACGGCATTTGTGTAAACATGTCATTTAAAAGCCGAATAACATCAACACGCGCCGCAGAAATAGCTGTCGCCAATTCTGCCATTTGCTTTTCTAAAGCATCAAACCAAACACAATCTTCATTTCCATCTAAAAACAAACGATTTCGTGCGCGCATAGCTCTATCATAATCGGCTATGCGGCGCCTATGCAACGGATCAATCGCCAAAACCATACGGTCCAAAAAATTACGGCGCTCAAGTGAAGGACCTGTAAAAAGACCATCCATAGACGGTGTTAGGACACTAATATGACAATAATCTGTTAAGCAATCACCTGGTTCACTCACACCATTAATATGGACCTTTCGACTGTTATCGCTAACCTCCAAAGCTGTACCAATCTTTACTTCACCATAAAGAGCACATTCAAGACGTGCAAATACAACGAATCCTTCACCTCCGCCCTCTACAAAGCTAACATCAGAATAAGCAGCACGTCGCAAACCACGACCAGGAGAAAGAAAAGATAACGCCTCTAAAAGATTCGTCTTACCAGCACCGTTATGGCCAGTAAAAACCACATGCTGACCCGAAAAATGAATATTAAAAAAAGAATAATTGCGATAACGTAAAAGCTTCAGCTGCCTCACTGCCACTTTGTGCACACGACTCGCCATGCATTGCAAAACAATTGCCCCTAAACGCGAATAGGCATCAGTACATAAAGCACATCCGCATCATCATTATCACGAATCAGAGCTGGTGCTCCAGCCTCAGCCAACATAAAAACCATCTCATCACTTGAAAGCTGCCCAGCAATATCCAAAAGATAACGTGAATTAAATCCTATCTCAAGCGGTTCAGATGCATAAGTTACTGATAACTGATCTTCTGCACTGCCCGAATCTGGGCTATTAACAACAAGCCTTAACTGTCCATGCTCAATCGTTAATTTAACTGCACGCCCCCGATCACTTGAAATCGTTGAAACACGATCAACTGCAGAAGAAAAGTCCTGCCTATTAACAATTAATTCTTTATCATTTCCAAGAGGGATAACACGTTGATAATCTGGAAATGTTCCATCAATTAATTTTGATGTAAAAATCACAGAGCCTATAGAAAAACGAATTTTTGTCTCCGAAAGCTCTATACATACATCGCTATCATTTTCTTCTGAAAGAAGTTTTTGCAATTCTCCTACAGCTTTACGGGGAACAATAACTCCAGGCATTCCCTCAACTCCCGAAGGAGCTTCCATCTCAACTTGTGCCAAACGATGACCATCAGTTGCAACCAAACGCAATTTCAAAACACTATCATTAATAATATGGAAATAAATACCATTAAGATAATAACGGGTTTCTTCAGTAGAAATAGCAAATTGTGTACAATCAAGTAAATGTTTTAAGCCTGATGCCGATAGAGAAAAACGATAACCAAATTGCCCAGGAAGCGACTCTGGAAAGTCTGCCTTCGGAAGACATTGAAGCTGAAAATGTGCACAACCCGAAACAACGGACATTGTACCTGCTTGATTCTCATCGAGGGATAATACAACTTCATTGCTATCAGGAAGTTTTCGAATGATATCATAGAGCAAATGTGCCGGAACAGTTGTTGCTCCAGCTTGTTTAACATTAACTGCAAAAGATTCCATAACCTCTAAATCAATATCTGTTGCCTTTAACTGCACACGACCATTTTCTGCATCAATCAGCACATTCGATAAAATAGGAACAGTATTACGGCGCTCTACCACACGATGAACACGACCTAGAGACTTGAGAAATTGACTGCGATCAACTGTAATGCGCATAAAAGCCTCGTATGATTTACCAAAAACTATAAGAATTCTTTAGAATTAAAACGACAGATCCTCTTTAAAGAATCGCCTAATAGAGTTTATTAAACCTCTCTTAAAATGACAAGCCACTACTGCATAAGAAAAAACAAATCCTTTTATTAAATCCTTTAAAGTTTCTCCAAAGAAAGAAACGATAAACATTATACAGCCTGTTCTCCAATCAACCGCTTAAGCAATTCAAGTTCCTTAGCTAAGGTCTGATCACCACAAACCAAATCTTCAATTTTACGCACAGCGTGTAAAACTGTTGTATGATCACGCCCACCAAAACGGCGTCCAATTTCTGGTAATGAGCGAGGAGTTAATACTTTTGCTAAATACATCGCAACTTGCCGTGGCTTCACAACCGTACGTGTTCGGCGATTAGACAACAAGTCCTGTTTAGAAACATTATAATGGCGCGCTACCGTACGCTGAATTTCTTCAATCCGAATTCGCTTAGGTTCTCCAGGACGTGTCAAGTGACCTAATAACTCATCAATCCGTTCTAAAGATAAATTAGACTCAAAAGATTGACGAAATAACAACTGATTAAATGCTCCTTCAATATCACGTCCCGACCCTAAAACCGTTTTGGCAATATATTCCAAGATATCATCAGAGATTGATATCATGCCATCATCTTGTTGTGCCACCTTTAACCGCTGGCGCAACATTTGTAAACGCATTTCATAATCTGGTGCTTCAATTTCAAGTGCGACCCCTCCTTGAAGACGAGATCGAACGCGAAGATCAAGCGATTCTAATTCTGCTGGTGGACGATCTGCAGCGACAACAACTTGTTTTGCACTATCAAGCAACATATTAAGCAAATGGCAAAACTCATGTTGTATCGACTTTCCCTGCAAAAACTGCATATCATCAATAATCAAAAGGTCGATATCGCGAAGCTGTTCTTTAAAAGAAAGAGCATCATTATCACGAATAGCTGTTGCAAAACGCCACATAAAATATTCAGCAGTTAAATAAATAACGCGCGCAGACGTTAAACGCTTCAATGCAGAAGCAGCAATCGCTTGAAGCAAATGTGTTTTTCCCAAACCAACAGATGCGTGAATAAAAAGAGGATTAAAACGCAAAGCGCTTTTATGCCCCTCCGCAATTGAACGTGCAGCTGCTAAAGCAACACGATTAGAAGCCCCCTCAACAAAACTTTCAAAAGTATAGCGAGAATCAAGTGGGGATCCAAAAACTCCCGTTTGAGAATTCTTAACTGAATGCTCTGCGCAACTTTCAACAAAAGATGAAGTCGCCTGCTCCTCTAGCACAACAGGAGGAACACTTCTTTTACAAACGACATCTCTTGAAACGCGTTCCATACCACGAACAATAACTTCAACACGAATAATTGCTGAATTCTCTTGTTTCCATAAATGAGTCAAAAGAGAACCATAGTGATTATTAATCCATGAACGTAAAAAAGCAGTAGGAACAGAAAGCTTTACAAGAGTATGACTATATTCAGCAAGCTTCACACGTCCAAACCAACTGGTATAAGCCTCAACACCAACCTGCACCTTTAACTGCGCCATAACACGGACAAAAGCCGCCGCACTTTCCTCCTCTGAAACAATAGAATGCCCTATAGAAGCATTTCTACAAACGTTCTCATCACTTTCCGTCATCCTATTCTTTATTATGTTCTCTGCCGACAGGATATTTACCGAAACCCTTTTAAAGGAACTAGCTTTAGAGTTCAATTTATCCACCATCTTCCATCCTGATAAAAATAAAATTTTGTCCTGCCAAACAACTAAAATAAATCTAGCGAAGGCAAAACGCCCTACCCCAAATAAGATTACTCACCCTCCCCTAGGATAGCCTCATCACAACCCCACTAACAAAGATGACCAATAAGATTTATTTGCACTCATGATATGACCCACCCTTCTAAAATGGTAAACATATCCATTAAGAAAACTAAAAAACCGCCAGAAACCTCTCCAACACAAAAGTTTCGAAAAACCTAAATCAAAACATCTTGTATTCAACAAAATACAGAATAATGCGCTGATGTGACCCCTTCATGCTTCTTAGTCTTCATAAGAACCATACAAAACAGCAGAGGTAAAATGCAAGAGGTCAAAATAAAATCAAAAAACCCGAAAAAAATGCTTATATTAATGAGGACTGAAAAAAATATTGATTCAATTCATTTTTTTTCTCTAAATTTACCAATAATTAAAGAATCTCTTCAGATTTAAAAAAAAAAATAAAATGCTTGACAAAAAAGACTCTGTACAAATCCACAAAGCTTGTGGATAACCATACCTCCCCCTATAAACTTTCTCTCCTTTTTCAAGTGGAGAATCATTATCGATTCTTATTTTCAATAGAAACTTTTTGAAATAATAAACAAAAAGCCAGCACCCTCATGGATACTGGCTTTGTTCTCAATTAAAGGAAAAAAAGCTTAAACGCTGAGAGCCTTCAAACGTTTAGCTAAACGTGATACTTTCCTCGCAGCAGCATTTTTATGAAAAACCCCTTTAGAAACTGCACGCATAATTTCAGGCTCAAAATTTTTAAATGCAATCTCTGCAGATGCTTTATCGCCACCCGCTAAAGCATCATCAAACTTACGTATAAA
This sequence comes from Bartonella sp. AP40SXNS, assembly GCF_042195825.1. NCBI lineage: Bacteria > Pseudomonadati > Pseudomonadota > Alphaproteobacteria > Hyphomicrobiales > Bartonellaceae > Bartonella > Bartonella sp. AP40SXNS. The sequence goes on along the minus strand of NZ_JBHIPB010000001.1, from coordinate 273,048 downwards.
AGTACGAACGCGTGAACGGCGGGCCTTATTAACCTGTGTGCGCGCCGCAACCTTGCGCACCGCTTTTCGAGCAGAAGGTGTATTCGCCATAAATATAATCTCTCTTTCAACACCTTGGTAAAATGAGTCCCAATAACAACTCTACCAATATAAATAAATCCAACCCAAGCAAAACTATAAAGCTGCCTATAACTGTGTGGCTTATAGCGCAATCCCAAAGCTAACGTCAATTAGATTTTCAAAGATAGTCATAAAAAAACGAAGCTAAACTCTTTGATCCGCAACTTTATAGCTTAATAATAGATATTTCTTAACAAACAAAAGAATTTAAACGGCTAACTTACGTAAGACATATTGCAAAATTCCACCATGATGCAAATAATCTAGCTCATCTTCAGTATCAACACGGCACAATAATGGAACGGTTTTTACCGTACCATCAGAAAAAGTAATTTTCGCTACAGTCTTTTGACGAGGTTTCAAGTTATGAATCCCTTCAATTGTCACCTTTTCATCTCCCTTTAAGCCTAAAGATTTCCAACTTAGCCCCTCCTCAAAGACAAAAGGGACAATGCCCATACCAACAAGATTAGAGCGATGTATCCTTTCAAAAGACTGCACAATCACTGCTTTGACACCAAGAAGATTGGTCCCTTTGGCAGCCCAATCGCGTGATGATCCATTGCCATATTCAATACCTGCAAAAACAACGAGCGGAACACCTTCTTGTTTATACGCCATTGCTGCATCGTAAATGGTTTGTTCTACCGCTGACGGATAATGAACCGTATAACCTCCTTCTCGACCATTTTCCCCTAACATGAAATTACGAATGCGAATATTGGCAAAAGTCCCACGCACCATAACTTCATGATTCCCACGACGCGTTCCATACTGATTAAAATCAGCCACTTTAACACCATGATCCATTAAATATTTCCCAGCAGGAGAAGCTGCCTTAATAGAACCAGCAGGAGAAATATGATCCGTCGTGATTTTATCACCAAATAAACCTAAAATCTGTGCATCCTTAATATCTGGTAAGACATCAGGAGTTTTCTGCATAGCATCGAAATAAGGTGGATTGCGTACATAGGTAGATTGTTCATCCCAAGAATAGGTAGAACCCGTAGGGATCTGAACTTTTTGCCAATTTTCATCTCCCTTAAAGACATCTGCATATTTTTCAGCAAAAACCTTACGCGTCACATTTTCTTCGATAAATTCCTGTATTTCTTGAGAAGTTGGCCAAATATCTCTCAAGTAAATCGGTTGACCATCTGAATCTTCACCAAGAGGCTCCTTGGTTAAATCTTTACACACCGTCCCAATGAGCGCATGTGCAACAACTAACGGTGGTGAAGCTAAATAATTCGCTTGCACATCAGGAGAAACGCGCCCTTCAAAATTACGATTTCCTGAAAGAACCGCAGCTGCAATGATACCATTGTCATTAATCGTTTTGGAAATAGCTGGATGCAAAGGGCCAGAATTTCCAATACATGTTGTGCACCCAAATCCTACTAAGTTAAATCCTAACGCATCTAAATCTTTTTGCAGACCTGAATTTTGAAGGTAGGCTTCAACGACTTGTGAACCAGGTGCAAGAGAAGTTTTTACCCATGGTTTACTTTTGAGACCTTTTGCTACAGCATTTCGTGCCAAAAGACCTGCTGCAATGAGAACACTTGGATTTGATGTATTCGTACAAGAAGTAATCGCAGCAATCACCACATCACCGTGACTCAGCGTATATTCTTCACCTTCGACCTGATAGCGCTCACCTTGTCCAGAAGTTTTTTTATAGTCTTCGACCAATGCCTTCTCAAAACCCTGCCCAACATTTTCCAATGCAATACGTCCTTCAGGACGTTTAGGACCAGCCATAGAAGGGACAACGGTTCCCATATCTAATTCAATTGTATCACTAAAAATGGGATGAGCCACCATTTCATCATGCCACATCCCTTGTGCTTTGGTATAAGCCTCCACTAAGGCAATCCGATCTTCATCACGCCCTGTCATATTGAGATAACGCACTGTCTCCTTATCAATTGGAAAAAAACCACACGTTGCTCCATATTCAGGAGCCATATTCCCAATCGTTGCCCGATCAGCAAGCGTCATATGCTCCAAACCAGGACCAAAAAACTCAACAAATTTACCAACAACACCCTTTTGGCGTAACACCTGGGTCACCGTCAACACGAGATCGGTGGCGGTTACACCTTCTTTAAGTTTCCCTGTTAGACGAAAACCAATCACTTCAGGTAACAACATAGAAACAGGTTGGCCTAACATTGCTGCTTCTGCTTCAATACCACCAACCCCCCAACCTAAGACCCCTAAACCATTTACCATAGTCGTATGCGAATCAGTTCCCACACAGGTGTCAGGATAAACCGTCTCACACCCCTCTTCCTTCTTCGTCCACACGCATTGTGCTAAATATTCTAGGTTAACCTGATGACAAATCCCTGTTCCTGGAGGAACAACACGAAAATTTTGAAAAGCTTGCTGCCCCCATTTAAGGAAACGATAGCGCTCACCATTGCGATCATATTCATGCTCAACGTTTTCCTTAAAAGCCATGGAATTGCCAAAAGCATCAACAATAACTGAGTGATCAATGACGAGATCAACGGGAATGAGAGGATTGATTTTTTCAGCGTTACCGCCAAGTTTAACCATAGCATCACGCATTGCAGAAAGATCAACAACTGCTGGAACACCTGTAAAATCCTGCATAAGAACACGTGCAGGACGGTAGGCAATTTCTGCCCCGGCACTTCCTTTGTCACTTAACCACTTAGCAACATTGAGGATATCCTCTTTTTTAACCGTGCGACCATCTTCAAATCGCAATAAATTTTCGAGAATAACTTTCATCGAAAACGGTAAACGAGAAACACCTTCAAGTCCGTTCTTCTCCGCTTCGATCAAGCTATAATAAGTATATTCTTTGCCACCAACATTTAATACTCTGCGACAATTAAAGCTATCAATTTGAGTCATGACTGTCCACCCTCATACTATAACCACCCAATTTCCAGGAATGAACAACACAAACTACGAGTCAAGGTCGCAGCTTGAGCGCAGACGCAATTACCTCCGCTATCCATTTCCCCCTCCACCCGCTCATAGGCAAATGCGGAAATCAGCGCCAGAAACCATTTTACACCAGATATTGATGTAAGGTACCCCTTATAGAACTATTTCTAGAACTATTCTAGGTACAATTGCATAAAAAATGTGTTTTTTATTCTATAATGCACTAAAGAATATGAAAATAAAAACAAAATAGGTAATCACATGGTGTTATCAGGCAAAGATCTAGCTGCTTACAGAAACGAGGAAATTCTGTTTCAAGGTCTTTCTTTTTGTTTATTTTCACAGCAACTTATGACAATCACCGGTCCTAATGGTATCGGAAAGTCTACATTACTCCGAATCATTGTCGGTCTTCTTGAAGCTGCTGAAGGTCATATAATCCTTAAAGACCATAATCAAACATACCCTGTTGCAACTGCCTGTCATTACCTTGGTCCTCAAAACGCTATGAAACCTCTCTTATCTGTCATTGATAATTTGCAATTTTGGGCAGAATTTTATGGTCAACATTTACGCTTTGTGCATGAAGCCCTTGCCGATATTGGTCTTTCTGATCTTGAACATTTACCCTTTAACACTCTGTCAACTGGACAACAAAGACGTGTCGCTATTGCCCGTCTTTTACTCTCCTATCGTCCTATTTGGATTTTGGATGAACCAATATCTGGTCTCGATAATCATGCTCAAAAACTCCTTGCCCGTATTTTCCAACGTCATCTCAATCAAGGTGGTATGATTATTGCAGCGACTCATAATTCCCTAGGTATTCCAGAAAACCATAAAATCGCTCTGGAAAAATTTTTACCTCTCTAGGAGAGAATAAAGAGAATAAAATGAAAGCACTGTTCTGGCGTGATCTTAAACTATTATTAGCGCTACAAGCTACTTCACTAACAGGATTATTGTTTTTCATCGCTGTTGTTGTCATAACCCCCTTTGCCATTGGACCAGATCCCAAAACTCTTGCACAAATAGGACCAGGTATATTGTGGTTTGGAGCCCTTCTTGCAGGGCTCCTCAATCTGAACAAACTTTTCCAAATCGATCGCGATGATGGTAATCTCGACCAATTTATCCTTTCAGAACAAAGACAAAGTTTTACACTAATTGTCTTTACCAAATGTCTTGCCCATTGGGTAGGAACAATGCTTCCTCTTATTTTTGCTACACCTATTTTAGCCCTCATGCTTCATTTAGATGTAGTAATAACTTTTACAACAATACTTACCCTTTTATGCGGAACACCAGCTATTATTTTTATTGGTGCTATAGGCGCTGCACTCGCAACCTCATTGTTGCACAGTACTTTGCTTATTTTTATCATTATCTTGCCGTGGATCATTCCAATTATGATTTTTGGTGTTTCCGCTGCTACAGCTCCAACAAACCCAAATGCCTCTTTTCTTACATCCCTAGCTCTTCTTGGCGCTTTTTCACTTTTTTTGAGTCTTTTTAGCTCTTTTGTGGCCGCTATAACACTTAAGCTGTTATCAGAATAATAAAAGATGATTGCCGCATAGCAAAACTCTGCCTATTATGGATTTTATGAATAAACTATCTCGTACATATAAAATCAGGTCACTCCCTGCAAGTTTCACCCTTTTCATGAAAATAAGCAGTATCGTCTTACCTTGGTTGGCCGGCATAACATTGTGTTTCCTTATCTTAGGGCTTATTCTAGTGATGCATTCCCCTGATGACTATCAACAAGGCATTACTGTTAAGATTATGTACCTTCATGTACCCTTTGCGTGGTTGTCTACATTCTGTTATATAACGATGAGTACCGCGGCATTAGGAAATTTGATTTGGAAATATCATCTTGCTGATGTGGCACTCAAATGTGGGGCGCCCATTGGAGCAATTTTCACCGTCTTGGCTCTTATGACAGGAGCACTTTGGGGACGACCTACATGGGGAACATGGTGGGTCTGGGATGCTCGGTTAACATCAGTTTTAATTCTGCTTTTTATCTATCTTGCTATTATCCTGCTTGGACGAGCTTTCGACAACCCAATAAAAGCCGCGCGCGCTACTGCAATTCTTACACTTGTTGGATTTGTTAATATCCCTATTATTAAATTTTCTGTTAATTGGTGGAATACATTGCATCAACCCGCATCATTGTTACGCGCTGGAGGACCAACAATCGACAATGCTATGTTATGGCCCCTTATAACAATGCTCTTTTGTTTCATCTTTATGTTTATTACGCTCTATTTGATGGCTATGCGAAATGAAATCAATCATCGTTATATCCAAATACTTCAGATAAAAAAATCCCGTCGTGCACAACAATAGGCGCTTCATTATGCTCGACCTCAATGGCATCCACGGCGGACTTTTAGGAAATCTATCTCAGAAAATTGATTTTTTCCTGAGCACCCTTAAACACGAGCAAATTGTTGTTTTAAGCTATGTGCTTTCTGCAATATCCCTCTTATGTCTTATTGGATATATTCTTTGCAAAGCCCTCTACCAAAAAAAAATTCTCCAACAGCTAAACAAAAAAGAGCTGTCACAAAAAGATAAAGTATAATGAAAAACATCCCTCCAAAACTTAAAAAAAATATATCTTTGCCTGTTCTGCTTGTTTTTTTCGGACCATTTGTGCTTTTTCTTCTTCTCATGATGTTTTTTTTCAACTTTATGGATAAAAAACACCTTCAAGATTCTTCTCTTCTCCCAAACGCATTAGCTGAAAAACCTGCTCCCAATATTTATCTTCCTCTTCTTGATAAAGAAAGTTATCTCAATTCAAAACAGTTTAAAGGACGTGTCACATTGGTCAATTTTTGGGGTTCTTGGTGTTTACCCTGTCGCGAAGAGCATCCTCTTCTTATGAAAATTGCACAAGATAAACGTTTTGATCTAATTGGCATTAATTATAAAGATAACAAAGCAAATGCCCTGCGCTTTTTAAACAGTTTTGGTAATCCTTTTAAATTTATTGGCTTTGATGATTCAGGATATACAGCTATTGACTGGGGGGTGTATGGACCACCAGAAACCTTTCTCTTGAATAAAGAGAGTATTATTATTGCCAAACATGTTGGTCCCTTAACATGGCAAATTTATCAAAAAAAAATTCTACCAAAAATTGAACAAGCGATTATGACAGAAGAAAAATAATGCAGGTTTGTAAAAACATAACGTTTTATCATGCTATGTATTGCTATTTTATTTATACGGCCACTTATTCTTCTTAGAAAAATTTGACAAGAGTATTATCATTGTTGATTCAAAAACATATGTAAAGAAATATCTGTAGAACAAACCTCCAAAATATGACAAAAATTTTAAGTAGTTTTCATTTTTCCTTAGCGATTAAATATCTGTTTGGGAGCTTTAGTTTTGATTATTTGGACAAAACAATATTGCTATAGAACCATCGTTAGCTTAGTGACAGAAACAAACTATTGTTTTCAAAATCATATAGTATTTTTTCTCCGCTTTTTTATCTGAAATACACATTGTTATGAGGGGACTTCACCACTATTCTCATCTTTATAAAATAATAAATCTGCTTTTTTGCAGCGTCATTGTTATATTTATTCCCATTACACTTATCTGTTCGTAATAGACTCCATAAAGCCTATATTGAATCTATACATTCTTATTCTCTCGATAATTTCCCTTATGATTATAACTAATAAGCTTTATTGAGTCTTAATAAGATAAATTCGAGTAAGAAAATATGACTACAATCAAAAAGTCTCATTTAACAGAGAAGATAAGTTATGAGTACATAATCAATTTATCAATGAACATTATAAAAGAATTCATTGTAAGAAATAAACTTTTGAGATGTAAAAAGTACAAAAGAAGCTTTTTCGAGAAGAGGAAATATATTTTACAGAGAACTCTTTTTTAAGCACTCTATGACGTAATTACTGATTTCAACAGAAAGATCACTCGTATACACTAAAAAAACTCTAAAACAAGAAATATTCTAGAAGTTCATATGAGCTTATGCGTAAACTTTTATGACGCAAATAAAATAGGCTTTTGTTGCAATCATCATTTTTTATGAAAAATATTTGATTATGTTTTTTCTTCTAGAAATTCTTGCGGTGTAAAACGATACGTTTTTGAGCAAAATTCACATGTGACTGAAATATAGTTATCTTTAACCATTTTATTGCGTTCATCACTAGGAAATCCTTCTAGGATTCCTTTAATTTTTTCGCATGAACAAGAACATTGATCGACAAGAGAAAAAGAATTAAAAACTCTAACACCTTGTTCATGAAAAAGACGAAACAATAACTGTTTACTACCCACTTGGGGATCTGTTAATTCTGAACTTTCAATCGTTTTCATGAGTATTTTAGCTTCCTGCCATTGGTTATTCAATTGGGTGTTGGTTTTCTTTTCTTCTCGCTTTTGATGAGGAGCATCTATTTTATGATGAGACGATTCTTGGGGTAAAAGTTGGGTCAAAATACCTCCAGCTCGCCAGCTTTTCTGGGGTTTTCCTTGTTGGTCACGATTAATTAATATGGCAACAGCCAAACGAATATCGGTAGGAATTTGCTCTGATTGATCAAAATAAATACGAGAAGCTTCTTGTAAATTTGATCCCTCTAATGCAACTATCCCTTGATAGGGTTGCATGTGGGGACCTTGATCAATTGTGAAAGCTAAAGTGCCTTTTCCTAAAAGTATTTCTGAAGAGGTTTGACCATTGTCTATGGCTTGTTTAAGCTGTTCCTTATCAAAACGAGCATATCCACGTAAACTGGAAGGAGGCGAAAAATCGCACACCAACATATTAACCGGTCCATCGGAATGGGTTTGTAGAATAAATTTTCCCGTAAGTTTTAGAGAAGTTCCAATCAGAACCGTTAAAAGTAAAGCTTCTGCTAGAAGATAAGAAACCGGTTCAGGGTATTGATGTCTTGTGAGAATAGAATTTAAAGTTTCCCCAAGTTGTACGGCACGTCCACGGATATCAAGTTCTTCAACTTGAAAGGGAATAACACTATCATCTTCATGCAAGAAGCTGTTGTTGAGAGAGGCTTCATCCTTAGCTTGTTCACTCATAGCTTTACCTTTTTTATATAATTTGTTATAGGGAGGCTATTGTGGAGAGAAAAACGCATCTTGTAAACACCAAGAAAGAATTGCTTTTTGAGCATGAAGACGATTTTCAGCCTCATCGAAGACAACGGAGTGCGGTCCATCAATCACAGAATCAACCACTTCTTCACCACGATGAGCAGGAAGACAATGCATAAAAAGAGCATCCGGTTTTGCTAATTTCATGAGAGCTTCATTTACTTGATAAGGCTGAAAAATAGAATGACTGCGAGCACGAAACTCTTGTCCCATGGAGACCCATGTATCGGTCATAATACAATCAGCATCTTGAGCCGCTTCTTGGGGATTATGGGTTAGCATAAGATGCGCTCCCCGCTCACGTGCCCAATGTACAAATTGTTCTTGTGGTTCACTGCCCTTTGGTGTGGCAACACGCAAATGAAAACCAAAAAGAGCTGCAGCTTCAATTAAGGAATGGAGCACATTATTACCATCTCCCATCCATGCAAATATTTTGCCAGCAATTGACCCTCTATGTTCCTCATAGGTTAAGATATCTGCTAAAATTTGGCAAGGATGTGTATCATCTGTAAGGGCATTAATGACAGGAATTTGTGCATATTGTGCCAATTCGAGCATACGTTGATGTTTTGTTGTTCGTAATATCACGATATCCACAAAACGGGATAAAACTCGAGCCGTGTCAGCTATAGTTTCACTGTGACCAAGCTGCATCTCTGAGCCCGTGAGCATGATTGTATCTCCCCCAAGCTGGCGCATACTGATATCGAATGAAATACGGGTTCGTGTGGATGGTTTTTCAAAAATCATCGCGAGCGTTTTACCTATAAAAGGTTTTGAACCTTTTCCTGCTTTAAAAGATGCTTTAAGGATTTTTGCATAATCGATTAATGCACGTGCCATTGCTGGCGTTAAAATGGATAAATCCGTGAAATGACGAAGAGCATTTGTCATGTGTGTGATATTTGTCTGTCCTTATTTATTTTCGAAAGATAAGAAATTGCTTTTTCAATACGACGCAAACTTTCATCTATTTCTTCTTCCTTGATAATAAGAGGAGGCAATAAGCGCACAACGTTATTGTTGGCAGCAACACTTAAGAGATATTCACTTTCCAAGGCATTAACAACAAGATTTGAAGGCACAACACACTGAATGCCCATCATAAGCCCCATCCCCTGAACAGCGCAGATAATATCAGGATAGATATTGAGAATGTGCAAAAGTCCATTTTTTAATTTATCCCCCATACGCTGAACATGGTTGAGAAAACTTGGCTCTAACAAAATATCAAGAATACTATTTCCTACAGCCATTCCAAGCAAATTGCCTCCAAAGGTTGATCCATGCGTCCCAGGTGTCATACTTTTTGCAACTTTATCCGTTGCAAGGCAAGCACCTAATGGAAATCCACCTCCTAGTCCTTTTGCAAGGGTAAGAATATCAGGCGTGACATCACTCCATTCATAGGCAAAAAGCTTTCCTGTTCGTCCTACACCCGTTTGGACTTCATCTAAAATCAATAACAGACCATTATCATCGCATATTTTGCGCAAAAATCTTAAATATTCATGAGGGACCGTTCGTATTCCTCCTTCTCCTTGAATAGGTTCAATAAGAATAGCGGCGGTATTTTTATTAATAACGTTACGCAAAGCGGTTTCATCACAAAAAGGGACTTGAATAAATCCACCAGCTTTAGGTCCAAAGCCTTCAAGATATTTTTCATGCCCAGTCGCAGCAAGTGCTGCAAGTGTACGTCCATGAAATGCCCCTTCAAAAGTAATTATTTCAATGCGTGTTGAATGACCAGCGGCATAGTAATAATGACGCGCTGTCTTAAATGCGCATTCTAATGCTTCAGTGCCTGAATTGCAGAAAAAAACCTTATCTGCAAAACTATTTGCACAAAGCCGCGTAGCAAGAGCTGCTTGTTCAGGAGATTGAAAAAGATTGGAAACATGCCAAAGCTTTTCAGCTTGTATTTTGAGTGTATCAACCAATTTTGGATGTGAATACCCTAATGCATTAACAGCAATGCCAGATGTGAAATCAAGATAATGTTCTCCTTTATCGGAAATAAGCCATACACCATGCCCTTGTTCAAAATGCAAATTTCGTCGTGCGAAGCATTCATAAAGTGGTTGTACAGAGATGGTGTCCATCATAATTTCCTTTATATTTTAACCTTTTCAATATATATACAAAGCAACACTACAAATAAAACAACATGGTACATTTCGTTACGGTGCTTTCAACTTTCATTGCGATTAATGATTACACCTATGGAATAGATCATTACACCAATTGAAAAAAAGTCAATGAAGGTTCTATAAATAAGCGTTTTGGAAAAAAACCTAAACAAAAGTGAAAGCTTAACCTATGATTGATTGGCAAGTTGGGGAAAACATTCTAAATAAACTCTTCAAAAGGCAAAGACTCTTGTCATAAAGTGAGTGCATATTGTAATTTATGATATAGTGAAAAGAATGATGTGTTTTGATTTGTGAGTTCCATAGGTTGGATGATTTTTTTATGCTCGTTTAGAGTGTAAAGTTCTTTCATTCAGTGCAATGAAAACATTATTGAAACATTTGAAGATGCAAAGGGGGAGAGCATCTTAGTGACGTAATCGGAATGGAGTGCTGGTATGGGTTGGACATGTGAACGCGTTGAGCTTCTTAAAAAGCTTTGGAGTGAAGGATTAAGTGCAAGTCAAATTGCTGCTCAATTAGGTGGGGTCAGCAGAAATGCAGTCATCGGCAAAGTACATCGATTAAAGTTACCAGGTCGTGGTAAGACAGCACAAGGAAGCACGCGTTCGCAAAAAACTCCTGTGGGAAGCAGCAGCTCATCATCTCCACGTGTGCGTCGCAACACATCCACGGTATCGCCAATAAACACATCAGCTGTAAGTATTGAAGAAACCGCTTTAAAGACAGAATTTGTAGTGGAAGATGTAAAAGAAGTTGATATGTCCACAAAATCCAATGTAGTTGTGCCTATATCACGTCAACTTAATCTTCTACAATTGAGTGAAAATACATGTAGATGGCCGGTTGGCGATCCATTATCAGCAGATTTTCATTTTTGTGGTGCAGATTCTGATGAAAATAGCCCTTATTGTGCCTTTCACGCTAAGCTAGCATTTCAACCAATATCTGAAAGACGTCGGATAAGAGTGTAATATCCTCCGATTGAATCTCGTATTCTACGTCTCATTATTTTTAATTATTGAATTATTATGAGAAAGAAATTTGTTCTTTAATGAATGAAAAAATTTCTTCATGAAAGCATTCATCGTAAATTGTATCTTTTGATGCGAGTGTGTGGCTATGTGTTGTAAAATGTCTATTGTTGTTTATTTTTACGATTCTCTTTAATTCAGTTATACAGTTTTTAAAACTATCCATAGTAGCAATATCTTTTGAAGAACGTAGTTTCTTAATTTCTCATGTTTTTATTTTTCATATACTTAATAGATTAATGCATTGATTTATAAAACAATTTATCATTTTACATCCTGAATCAGATCCGCAAATATGATAAGACTCTCTCATTTTAAGTCTTCTTATATTGAATTAATAAAAACCTTTCGTTTGCACATCACAAACGAGATGAGAGCCGTGTAGAGTAAAAACACTTAAAGAAAAGCACACGGCTTATAAACTTTCTCAAGTACTAAGGGGAAATTCAAGGGCTGTCGCCATATTGGGAAGTGGTAAATCACGTTAGAATATCCGACCTTGCACTTTATATGTAAGTGTAAAGATGGTGGTGTACAATGAATTTTGTACACCTCATGGAGATTACTTTTTACACGCCCTTCCATAAAATGAATTTGAAAATATTAGGAGATATTTTTTTAATAAGCATGTGAATATGTAGTATAAGTATGTTCTGCCTGAAACATTCTGTTTTTCGTGAGTGCTGTTATCACATTAAATCTGTAAAAACAAAAGTATGAGGCAATGAGAGAGTGTAAAACAATGGTCTTTATAAGCCTTTATAAGAAAATTAAAAAATAAAGGGATATTGTATTTAAGGCTTTTGCGCAATATATGGAAATAATTAATTATCATTATTAATCAGTATATTATCACGTCTTTTCTATAACCTGTAATATACGATATCTTATAAAATCAATATTGAACCTAAAACGACCACAATAACATCACATTGCTTTTCACAATACGGAACGGCGCAACCAAACATAAAGCGCACCTTCTCCGCCATGTTGACGCGCTGCTTTTTCAAACGCATGGACATAATATCGAAAAGCTGGTGTTGATAACCAATACGGAACAAATCTATACAAAGCTCCATCGCTCCCAACGGATCGTCCTTTTCCTGTAATAACAAGAACATAACGCAATCCTCTCTGCTGAGAGGATTGTAGAAATTTTTTTAAGAAAAAATAAGCTTCTTCCTGCATATAACCGTGGAGATCAAGACGCGCCTCAAGAGGATAACGACCTTGGGAAATTTTACGATGTGCAACATGATCAAAGAAATGAACCTTTTGTGCTTGTGTAACTGCCCTCTTTTCTCTTTTAATAATTGTCGAGGGTTGTTGATTTTCCTGAGACAATAAGGAGATTTGAGTTACAGGCTGTTTTTTATCATTAATATTTGCAATAGTTTCTGAAGTAGAAGAGAGAATCTTACCGTGAAGCGGTGTTATCGTACGACAAACCATCTCCCATAAAAGGCGATCTTGTGAAGCCAATAAATCTCTTTTTTGTCTCCATTTATTTGAGGACATTTTAATTTCTCATAAATCATTGAATGCTTATGGAAGAAAAACAAAAAGTATTTTAATTTTCATTTTCTGTAGCAAAAAGCTTCCAGTTGGGATCTGACGATAAACTATTGCGAACAAAAGTCCAAATATCCCTGATTTCTACAATAGCATCAGGATCACCGTCTATACGCTCGCCCTGTTCATTATAAGTAACAGAAATCATCTCACTGACAATACGTATCGTTAAAAGTTCGTCTTTTTCTTGTATTGCCGCCGAGACAAACTCGATCTTATTAATTCCAACAAAAGTAAACTCTATTCTTTCTTTGTTTTTTTCTCGTTGTTCAATCGCTGTACAAAAGTTTTCAAAAACATTCTGACAAAGCAAGCTTTTTAGTTGACTGCGATCACCTTTGGCAAAAGCTGTTACAATCATTTCATAAGCAATTTGTGCACCTTTTATAAAAAATTGAGGAGAAAAATGCGGGTCAATTTTACGCAGTGCTCGCAAATTTTTATTCAAAATACTTCCCTCTGGTGCAATTTCATCAATTTCACTAAAATTGCCTTTTTCTGAATTTTTCTGATGAGGGAACGAAACAATATTATCTGTCGTTTCTGTCTCATCTTGTTTTTTAGAACGTCGTGAATAAGGATCAAAGGGTGGCTTTTCAAACCCAATTCGTTTCCCTAATACATTACGGAGTTGCACAAAAATAACAACCATAATAACAAGAGCGATGACAAGTATAACGTCAAATTCCATAGGCGCTGTCAATCTCCAAAGATTAAGTCTCTAATAAACATTGCAGTCAATACCATTTATCAATAAATATGTAAAATAAGGAATCTTATCATTCAAATATTTTTATAGATTTTATATTTAAACGGAGTTCTCTTAAGAATTTCTCCCCCTACTCATCCAGAAGGAAATTTTCATGTGATAAAACTTTATTCTATAAATCCTCGTTTTTTTGTTGTTATCTTTCTTTGCATTCTTTTAATCGAGATTGCTGGTTTTATCTTTGTTGGTCAAGAAATTGGTATTTTAGCAACCTTGAGTCTGGTTATTCTCACAACCATAGTTGGGGTTGTTTTATTGCGAATTCAAGGGATTAGCCTTTTAAAAAACATACAAACTGAACTTATCCAAGGACGCACATTAGAAAATAATATTATCAATGATGCTTTCATTATGTTCAGTGCGATTTTACTTATTCTTCCCGGCTTTGTAAGTGATCTCTTGGGAATATTACTTCTTATTAAACCAATTCGCTCTGTTGTTTGGCATTTCTTTTCATCATTAAAAAACAAAATGAATCAAAATACTAAAAGAAAAAATGACTCTGAAAAAATAATTGACCTTAACGCAGAAGATTACACAATTCATGATACGACAGAATCTCCATGGCGCAAAAATGATGATAACCATTGAAATGCCTAAAAAATCTGTAACAAACTAAAAAAATATTCAAGATAAAGAGCGCATTTCTTGCAACCTTTTGCAAGGCGTGATAACCAATCTGGTCTTTAGATCTAAAATAAATATACATATTATAATGAGAGAGGTTCGTCGTATGGCCGAAGGTGAAATGAATAACAGTGGTGGAGAGCCGGTTTTTGCTGTATTAACTCAATATTTAAAAGATTTATCATTCGAAAACCCTGGTGCTCCTCGTTCATTGCGTGCACGTGAAAAGTCACCACAAATTGATATCAACATCAATGTCAATGCTAACCCAATTGGTGATGATAATTATGATGTCGTTTTGTCTCTCTCCGTTAAAGCCAATGATGACACTGAAACCTTATTTCATGTAGAACTGATTTACGGTGGTGTTTTCCACCTTAAAAACATTCCACAAGAACATGTTATGCCACTGGTCTTTATTGAATGTCCCCGTCTTTTATTTCCATTTGCTCGCCAAATTATATCTGATGCTACTCAAAGTGGTGGTTTTCCACCTTTGTGGATTGATCCTATTGATTTTGCAGCACTCTTCCAAAAGCGTCTTGCTGAAGAACAAAAAGACAGTCAAATACAGCCCTCTTAAAAAGTTTATTCTTTTGCTATCAAAAAGCCCCTTGATATATATTGGTATATTAGGGGCTTTTTCCCTTTAGACGGCTTTTGCGGCATGATAAGCCGCAAGCATTGCAATATTGACAACATCTGTATCGCTTCCACTAAATGGTACAATTTGGACAGATTTTTCCAATCCAATTAAAATAGGACCAATGATGGTTGCTTCACCAAGTTCTTGTAACATTTTGCTGGCAATGGAAGACGCGTGATATCCAGGCATAACTAAAATATTAGCAGTCTCTGTTAATCCCATAAATGGGTATTGCTGCATCAATTTGGAATTGAGCGCCACATCAGCGCTTATTTCTCCATCAAACTCAAAATCAACCTTGCGTTCGTGCAAAATATTAATTGCATCCTGAATTTGCTGCGTCGTCTGCCCTTTCATGTAGCCAAACGTAGAAAATGCTAAAAATGCTACCCGTGGTTGATATCCAAATCCACGCACAAACGAAGCTGTTTGTTCCGCTATATCAGCAAATTCTTCAGCATTAGGATTTTCATAAACAGCTGTATCGGCAATAAACACAGTTCGGCCACGGCAAATGGCCATTGAAATACCAATCAATCGTTCTTTTGGTTTTTCATCAATTGCCCGACGTATATCGATCAACGCTGTTTCATAATTGCGTGTCACCCCTGTAACCATTGCATCAGCATCTCCTAGTGCCACCATACACGCAGCAAAATAATTGCGATCATTATTGATACGACGATGACAGTCACGCAACAGCCAGCCTTGACGCTGCATCTTTTTATAAAGATAATTCGCATAAGCATCTGTACGGCAAGAAAGCTTGGCATTTATAATAGAAATACCTTCACGCTCCAAATCAATTCCAGCGATAACAGCTGCTTCTCTTATTTGCTCTTCCCGACCAACCAAAATCGCTTGTCCTAATTTTTGATGAACATAAGAAACGGCTGCCCGCATAACTTGTTCTTCTTCACCTTCTGCAAAAACAATTTGTTTTGGCGCTTGACGAACGTGGTTATAAACCCCACGCATTATCGAAGAAGTAGGATCACGCCTCGCATTTAAATCACGCTCATAGGCCTCTAAATCATCTATGTTCTTTTGTGCAACACCGCTTTCCATTGCTGCTTTTGCTACCGCTATTGAAACAACTGTGAACAAACGCGGATCAAAAGGAACGGGAATGATATAATTAGGACCAAATTTTAATCGCTTTCCACGATAAGCTTCTGCAACGCTGTCAGGTACTTCCTCATGCGCTAAATCAGCAAGAGCTCTTGCCGCAGCAATCTTCATGTCTTCATTAATAACTGTTGCACGCACATCAAGCGCACCACGAAATATATAAGGAAAACAGAGAACATTATTAATCTGATTTGGATAATCGGAACGCCCTGTTGCAACAATAGCATCATGACGCACTTGCATAACCTCTTCCGGCGTAATTTCTGGATCGGGATTGGCCATAGCAAAAATGATCGGCTGCGGCGCCATGGATTTTACCATTTCAGGGGTAAGGGCCCCTTTAGCAGAAACCCCGAAAAATATATCTGCTCCTTCCATTGCTTCCATAAGCGTACGTTTATCCGTTCGAATAGCATGCGCAGATTTCCACTGATTCATTCCCTCTTTACGACCTTCATAGACCACGCCCTTTGTATCACATAATATGATATTTTCAGAACGAAAGCCCATTGCTTTAATCAGTTCAATACAAGCAATCCCAGCAGAACCAGCACCATTACAGACTAACCGCGTGTTTTGCATATCGCGCCCTGTTAAAGTCAAAGCATTGAGAACACCCGCAGCAACAATAATCGCTGTACCATGTTGATCATCGTGAAAAACAGGAATATTCATCACCTCGCGTAGGCGGCTTTCAATCATAAAGCACTCAGGTGCCTTAATGTCTTCAAGATTGATTCCACCAAAAGAAGGTTCTAAATGACGCACCAAATTGATAAAACTTTCCGTATCATTTATATCAATTTCTAAATCAATGGAATCAATATCCGCAAAACGCTTAAACAGCACTGCTTTGCCTTCCATGACCGGCTTAGAGGCAAGGGCACCTAAATTGCCTAACCCTAAAATAGCTGTACCATTTGAAATAACAGCAACAAGATTGCCTTTTGCTGTATAATCGTAAGCGAGTGCTGGATTTTGAGCAATTGCCTTAACTGGAACTGCAACACCTGGTGAATAAGCAAGTGCTAAATCATGCTGTGTTGCCATAGACTTTGTTGCAACAATCTCAAGCTTTCCTGGTCGACCACGACTATGAAAATCTAGAGCTTCTCTTTCGCTCGCACTGTAAACAGTTTGAGACATTTTCTGATCCTGCTCGCTCTTTTTCATCTCACTTTATTTTCTCCAAAAACAGTGTAAATTTTGCTTGATAATGCGTATAGTTATTAAATTTGATTCATATGTTAGAAATCGCTATTCTTGCCTTAGCAAATCTGATGATACGTTGCAATTTAGAGATAAATAAATATCGAAGTAAACAAAAAAGAGTAAAAACTTCACTTAAAGGAAACAGGCCTCGTACAAATGGATAAAAAAAACAATCATAAAAATAATTTAATTCCACAGCCTGCCTCCTCATCTGCTTCCTCTCAAGAACGTCTTACACCTATGATGGAGCAGTACATAGAAATCAAAGCCATCAATCACGATTCCCTTCTCTTTTACAGGATGGGGGATTTCTATGAATTATTTTTTAATGATGCAATTGAAGCGGCTCAGGCTTTAGGAATCACACTCACAGCACGCGGAAAACATTTAGGACAAGATATTCCTATGTGTGGTGTTCCCGTTCATGCGGCAGATGATTATTTGCAAAAACTCATTGCTTGTGGTTATCGCGTTGCTGTTTGTGAACAAATAGAAGATCCTGCTGAAGCAAAAAAACGTGGCTCAAAATCTGTTGTTCGGCGTGATGTTGTTCGTCTTGTAACACCTGGAACAATAACAGAAGAAAAACTCCTTGATCCAACGCGTGCAAATTATTTGATGACGCTTTCCCGTATAAAAACCAGTGATGGAGAAGAGTTTGCTCTTTCTTGGATTGATATCTCAACAGGCATATTTCGTGTAACAGAAAGCCGCCAAGAAAAACTTTTGGCAGATATTATGCGTGTGGATCCACAAGAAATCATTGTTGCTGATTCCTTTTTTCATGATAAATCTCACAAATCGCTTTTTAATGTTCTTGATCGTATCGTTTCACCTCAACCTGCTTGTCTCTTTGATGCACTCACCGCTGAACGCGATATTTGCAATTATTTTAAACTCTCAACTCTTGAGGGTGTTGCCGATTATTCACGTTCCGAACTCTCTGCAATTGTGGCGGCTATTCGTTATATCGAAAAAACACAAATCACGCATCGTCCTCCCCTCATGCAGCCTGAGCGCCAAAATGAAAGTGCGACTCTTTTTATTGATGCTGCAACCAGATTAAGCCTTGAACTTATTCGTACGACATCAGGTCAACGGGATGGAAGTTTATTAAAAGCGATTGATCGCACTGTAACAGGAGGAGGGTCACGCCTTCTTATTGACCGCCTTATTGCTCCCCTCACCACTCCTTCAGCGATTGATACGCGTTTGGATTCTATCGATTTTTTTCTACGTAATCCTTCTTTTGCAGAAGCGATAAAGCTTATTTTAAAAGGGGGACCAGATATGCCCCGCGCCGTTTCACGTTTGGCTCTTGGACGAGGAGGCCCCCGTGATATGGCGACAATCCAACGCGGTTTTGAAATCATTCGTGAACTGCATCAACTCCTTAATAATGAGCTCCTGCCTCAAGAAATAAGTGATGTACAGCAGATATTTTCAAACTTACCCACAGCTTTATACATTCATTTAGAGCAAGCATTAGCTGATGATCTCCCACTGCTTAAACGTGATGGGGGATTTATTCGCTCCAATTATCATAAAGAACTCGATGAAATGCGGGCTTTACGTGACGAATCTCGCCGCGTTATCGCTGAACTTCAAGCGCAATATGCCCAAGAAACAGATATTAAGACGCTTAAAATAAAGCATAATAATATTCTAGGCTATTTCATTGAAGTAACCAGTACACAAGCATCTGCTCTCACAAATAATCCACAGGCTAAAGCACGTTTTATTCATCGCCAAACAATGGCAAACGCTATGCGTTTTACGACAACAGAGCTTGCTGACCTTGAAAGCCGTATTGCCCATGCTGCCAACCATGCATTGACGCTTGAATTAGAAATCTTTGATATTCTCGTTCAGGAAATTACCGAACAAGTTGACTTTATTCGTAAAGCCTCTGAAGCAATTGCAATTTTAGATGTCTCTGTCGCTCTAGCACATCTTGCTGAAGAACAAGGATATTGCCGCCCTAAAATTGATCATTCACTGACCTTTCATATTACAGCAGGACGCCACCCTGTCGTCGAGCAAGCACTCCGCAAACAAGCCGCAGAACCCTTTATTGCCAATAATTGTGATCTCTCTGTACAAAAAAATCAACAGTATGCAGCAATCTGGCTTTTAACTGGACCTAATATGGGAGGAAAATCAACTTTTTTGCGGCAAAATGCTCTCATTGCTATTATGGCACAAATGGGGTCCTTTGTTCCAGCAACTTCAGCGCATATTGGCGTCGTTGATCGTCTGTTTAGCCGTGTTGGTGCTTCCGATGATCTTGCACGAGGGCGCTCAACCTTTATGATGGAAATGGTTGAAACAGCAACGATTCTCAACCATGCAAGTCACCACTCCCTTGTTATTCTTGATGAAATAGGACGTGGAACATCAACCTTTGATGGACTATCTATTGCTTGGGCAGCCGTTGAATATCTCCATGAAGTTAACCATTGTCGTGCTATTCTTGCTACCCATTTTCATGAAATGACTGCGCTTACCGAAAAACTTGATAGACTGCATAATGTAACCATGAAAGTCAAAAATTGGGATGGTGATGTGGTTTTCCTTCATGAAGTCATACCAGGAGCTGCTGACCGTTCCTATGGTGTACAAGTTGCAAAGCTTGCAGGACTTCCCCCAGCCGTTATTACACGAGCGACAGATGTCCTCCATCAACTAGAACAAGGTGAAATGGCTGGAAAAGGGCATAAACTCATTGATGATTTACCCCTCTTTTCTCTTAAAGCAACATCTCCTGTCAATGAAGAAAGAAACAAACATTGTGTTCTTCACGAAGCTTTAAAAAATATCCATCCTGATGAACTCTCTCCTAAGCAAGCTTTAGAAACAATTTACCACCTCAAACAGCTTGAAGAGAGTACCCCCCTATAGAAAACAGATGTTATTTTTTATTAAATAAGCTTTCTTAATAGGAAATAAAGTGTCCTTTTCTGATATGTTTTGGTACAATATTTGTTTACCTTATTCCTATTGCTTTTCTACGCAATATATTTTGATAAGTAGAATGCATCTAGAGGAAAAATCCTATGCATTATATTTCATATTTCCCTAGATCAATCTTGGCGCTTATACAAAAAAATTGATCCACATCGATTCTTTTTACAAGACAATCATTTTTTGCAACGATTATCTTGAATTCTCCTCCACCTTGCCAACATGCATATTTAATGAATTACGCTTTTTCACGCTCAATATTATCTTACTCATAGCAACAGCGTTGGTTTAAAGCTGTCTGTGTGTATCATACTACCCCATTTTGCATGATAAATTCACGTGCAATAGATTACGCTTTTTCTTTATATTTCAAATGATAAAGAACTCTTTTACTGTTTCCACATGAATCATATAATTAAGTATATCAATGATATTCTAATTGCATTTTATTTTCCTAAAAAAGCTTTTGAAATCCTTCCCAACCTTAAACGACGAAGATTTCCACTCGAATTTGATCTGTAAACAGTCCCAATTCTAGCGGCTTCTTCTTAAGCTTCCCACTCATGTAATTAACTTACACAAGGACTTGACAAACAAGCCTAAGAATATTCACAACTCACGTTAAAAACACTTAAATGTTGAAAGCTTTCTTATATCCCACGTCTCAATGACAGTGTTTTATAGCCCAACAAAATAATATCACCAGTACAATAAATATCTTTCATAAGATGAGTAATAAGAGATCATAACCTTGCATAAAACTAGAATATGATATGAAAAGCGCTTGATACGACCTCACCTGTCTTACACAACTACTAAAAAAAATCCGCAGCAGCTTTTATAAATTTTATGCATCGCCTTTTAATCATACTTACGATAACTCAAAATATCCTGATAAGCTCATAAACTTATCCGCTTAGAATATCGTGCAAAAGATACCAAAAATCTCTTAGAGGACTATCTTTCTTTTATAAGTCAATACATTGATTTATAATTAAAGTTTAGCGTTATTGAACTTGAATTAGCCCCCCCAAATATCGTAAGATTCTTTCATTTCAAGCCTGTTTATCTTAAACCAATCAAAATCACTTGCTTGCACATCACAAGCGGGATGAGTGTGTGGGAAAAACTATAATACAAATGCCTCTTATGAACCCCAAGGATTGTAGCAATATCCATGAGCTGGCAAAGTGTGTGATGGTGCCGGCTTGCTTCTTCTCAAGCGTAAAGATGGGGCTGTTCAATGGATTTATCATTATACCATTCATAGGTACCGTCGCAAAATGCGCTTGGGAGCATTGAGAGATGTCTCTTAAAACGCATCCTTTATCTCATCAAATATTACGAACTGCACCCTTTGAAGCAGATGTGGTCATCGCTGCATAAGCTTTGAGAGCCTTTGAAATTTTACGCTGACGCTTCTCAACCGGTTGCCAAGCACCTTTTCCTTTTGCTTCCATCTTAGCACGACGCTGCCTCATTTCAATGTCATCAACCAATATATGAATGCTACGATTTGGAATATCAATTTCTATGATATCCCCCTCTTCTACCAACGCAATTTCTCCTCCTTCAGCAGCTTCTGGTGAAATATGTCCTATCGAGAGCCCTGAGCTCCCCCCTGAAAAACGCCCATCCGTAACAAGTGCACAAACCTTGCCCAATCCTTTAGATTTGAGATAACTCGTTGGATAGAGCATTTCTTGCATTCCAGGTCCACCACGAGGACCTTCATAACGGATTAAAACAATTTCACCTGTTTTAATCTTATCCGTTAATATAGCTGAAACAGCTGAATCTTGGCTTTCAAAAATTCTTGCTGGACCTTTAAAGGTTAAAATTGACTGATCAACACCTGCTGTCTTTACAATACAGCCATCTTTTGCAAGATTTCCATAAAGAACTGCCAATCCTCCATCTTGTGAATAAGCATGTTTCCTATCGCGAATCACACCTTTTTCACGATCAAGATCAAGAGTCTCATAGCGACTAGATTGGCTAAAAGCGGTTTGGGTTGGAATGCCACCTGGAGCAGCACGATAAAATGCACGAACTGTTGGTTCATTGGTTTGTTTTACATCCCAACGGTACAAAGCTTCTTTCATCGTTTTTGCGTGAACCGTATAAGTTGACGTATCAATGAGTCCCGCCGCATCCAATTCGCCTAAAAGCCCCATAATACCACCGGCACGATGAACATCTTCCATATGCACATTCGCAACAGCAGGAGCAACCTTGCATAAAACAGGAACACGACGTGAAAGATGATCAATATCCGTCATGGTAAAATCCACCTCACCTTCTTGCGCCGCTGCTAAAAGATGCAGTACTGTATTGGTTGATCCTCCCATGGCAATATCAACGGTCATTGCATTTTCAAAAGCCTTGCGTGAAGCAATAGAGCGTGGCAAAACTGTTTCATCATCTTCTTCATAATAACGCTTGACCAATGTAACAATCTGTTTTCCAGCTTCTTCAAAAAGCATCCGTCGATCTGCATGTGTTGCTAGCATTGATCCATTTCCGGGAAGCGAAAGCCCCAATGCTTCCGTTAAACAATTCATAGAGTTGGCCGTAAACATTCCTGAACAAGAACCACATGTAGGACAAGCAGCGCGCTCCATTTCAGCAACTTCTTCTTCTGAATTCTGTTCTGAAGCTGCTGCGACCATGGCATCAACCAAATCAACCATTAGATCTTGATCTTTCCATTTAATCTTACCTGCTTCCATAGGACCGCCTGAAACAAAGATTGTTGGAATATTCAACCGTAAAGCAGCCATTAACATACCAGGCGTAATTTTGTCACAATTAGAAATACAGACAAGTGCATCCGCACAATGTGCATTAACCATATACTCTACAGAATCAGCAATAATTTCGCGTGAAGGCAAAGAATAAAGCATTCCATCATGCCCCATCGCAATTCCATCATCTACAGCAATAGTGTTAAACTCTTTCGCAACACCACCAGCAACGGCTATCTGTTGTGCAACCAATTGCCCAAGATCCTTTAAATGGACATGTCCTGGTACAAATTGTGTAAAAGAATTCGCAATCGCAATAATGGGTTTACCAAAATCTGCATCTTTCATCCCTGTTGCACGCCAAAGACCGCGGGCTCCTGCCATATTACGCCCGTGAGTCGATATTCTTGAACGGTAAGAAGGCATTATTTTTTTCCCCTCAAATAATTCCATTTTTCTTGTTGTGCTGTAACTTCATTATAAAAACAAGAGCTTTAATATTCAAAAGAGAAAAATACCTTGGACTGAGGCATTTGAAGCACAAAATTAAAAGATTTGCATAAACTTCCTCATAAAGCTTTTGTTTTTTCTATTCCTTATCAATCAACATCCCATCCCTGCGTAACTCTATGTTTGAGAAAAATGTCAAGACGATTCAGTGTAGTATGAACTGTTCTAGATTTTTGTATGCCAGATTTGATGGCTATATTGCGTATATCTATTTGCGTAATTTCTGAAATTGGAAAGAATATAAAGGCATCGTGGTAAAAATCTATCATCTCCTTACAATTCAGCTTTACACCTTTCAAAAGCTTCCATAGTAATATCTTTTAAATAATGATGAGGCGCTGTCTCATACTTTTGTTTTTCACACTCTTCAATGGAGTTACCCCCTTAGGAAGAACAAAACACACCAAACAAAATACACTTGTATTGCCAATTTACGTATTCGTTTTAAAGAAACATTTCCCACTGCGCTCGAACTCAGTTCATGACAGCGCCCATAAAGGTATAACAGCCCTCGTGAATAATATAAACTTATGAGAAGCATCCTCACCACTTATGAAGAAGAAAACAAACACCATCATACATTTTACTCATCCCCAATGTTGCGAAGTCCTTGGCAATTAAGACAATTAAAAAGAGAGATTTTTATTCCTTTCTTCAAGTGTTTTTATCCACATGGCTCTCCTTGCTTATGACATCAAGCAAGTGACTTTAATTGTTTTAACATAAGAAGATCTCAAATGAGAGAACCTTATGATATTCGGGACTCTCATTCCAGTTGTAAAAAATTAATTATGAATATAAATCAATGTCTTATATCATTATACCCTTTATGAGAAAAACGAATAGAATTTATAAAGAACTCCGTTTTTCTCGTAAGGAAATCTAGTGCAGAGTTACAATTTGTAGTTCATGCTCATTGGCTCCAGCAAGAGCGATAGAGCGTTCATCGGATAAAATGATAGGATAACCTGTTTCACCAAAGAGAGCCCATATGGTAATGCCTGGGGTCATTGGTGGAAGATCTGGAAAGTTTTTAGCCAAGTCATCTGTACAAACTTTTTTTAAATAGGCAATCTGTCCCGCATCAGAGTAGGCTGTGTTCTGAAACGATAAGTTTTGTTTATGTTCTCCCATTTCACGGTTCCTTTACGCCTTAACTTTTATGACTCACCACTACTGACTTTAATTGGAATCTGTTTTATTTCTTTTTTTAATCTTGGTTGATACAGATTAATTGATAAAAGACCATTTTTCAACTCGGCATTTGCGACGTGCATCCCTTCCGCAAGAATAAAGATCCGCTGGAATTGTCGCGCTGCTATACCGCGATATAAATATTGATGATTTTGGTTGTCTGTTTGTTTACCATGAATAACCAATTGATTATCATCGAGCAAAATATTAAGATGATTAATCTTAAATCCAGCAACAGCCAAAGTTATCCGGATATGATTTGCATCATCGTTTTTATGTAAACGTTCAATGTTATAGGCTGGGTAAGCTTCATCAGCTTTACCGATACGTTGCAATGTTTTTTCTACGGTTTCAAATCCTAAAAGAAAAGGATTGGAGAAAGGCGTCACATGTGTCATTCATGAGTATCCTCTTTGAAAAGCGGCGTTACTTGACCAAACTCTATACAAAGTGTTCGCTGCATTCCTCTCATATGGCGAGCGTAAATGATAACTTCAAGAGAGAAGATTAAGAGAGTTCAATGACTCAACGTACCATAAAATTATCAAAAGCGCGAAATTTATCTAGTATATTATATAATAAAGATGAAGTTGCAGAAATATTTCGCCGTTTTTCTGTGCAACGCCCAGCGCCTAAGAGTGATCTTATCTATACAAATATTTTTACGCTTTTGGTGGCAGTTGTACTTTCAGCTCAAGCGACAGATGTAAGCGTTAATAAAGCGACAAAAGAATTATTTCGCCTTGCTGATCAACCGGAAAAAATGGTTGCATTAGGGGAAGAAGAAATAGCACTTCATATCCGTTCAATCGGTCTTTGGCGAGCAAAAGCACGCAATATTTATGCACTTTGCAACTGTTTAATTAATCAATATGGCGGTCAAGTCCCTGATACGCGTGAAGCACTTATGTCCCTCCCTGGAGTGGGACGAAAAACGGCTAATGTTGTTTTGAATGTTGCTTTTGGTCAACCTACATTGGCAGTAGATACACATATTTTTCGCTTAAGCAATCGTCTTGGTTTAGCGCCTGGCAAAACACCAGAGATTGTCGAAAAAAAATTATTAAAGGTTATACCGATCTATTATCTTCGTCATGCGCATCATTGGCTAATTTTACATGGACGCTATATTTGTCAAGCACGTCAAGCAAAATGTGCGCAATGCATTATTGCCGATTTATGTAAAGCCGCAAGCAAAACAAATGCTATTCCGGCACCTCTGGTTGAAATTCAAGGCAATGGAGCGCCCATTTTTTTATAATACGGTCTTGCTATTTTGTGTATACTGGCTTATGAGAACATTTTTGGAGCCGCCCGGCAGGGCATGCCGTGGCTGTTTAAATGCTTGTTCAAGCGTTGGTCCGCTTGATCAAATAAAATGTTTGATTGAATCAATTAATGTATGGAGTAGCAAAATGCCCAAGATGAAGACCAAATCATCCGCTAAAAAGCGGTTTAAAATCACTGCGTCAGGTAAAATTAAAGTAGCAGCTGCTGGTAAGCGCCACGGCATGATTAAGCGTTCGAATAAATTTATTCGCGATGCACGTGGAACAATGGTTTTGTGTGAACAAGATGCTAAAAAAGTCATTCAGCATTATTTGCCGAATGGTATTTAAACCTTACGCTTTTGATTTTGAGGAGATTATAATATGGCTCGTGTGAAAAGAGGTGTGACAGCACACGCTAAGCACAAAAAAGTTCTTAAACAAGCTGAAGGCTTTTATGGTCGACGTAAAAATACCATTCGTGCTGCTAAAGCAGCAGTTGATCGTTCAAAGCAGTATGCTTATCGTGACCGCAAAAATAGAAAGCGTACTTTCCGTGCTTTGTGGATTCAGAGAATTAATGCGGCTGTTCGTGCAGAAGGTTTAACTTATGGACGTTTTATTGATGGCTTATCAAAAGCTGGTATTGAAGTTGATCGTAAGGTTCTTTCAGACATAGCAATCCACGAGGCGGAAGCATTTTCAGCTCTAGTCGCTTCAGCAAAAAAAGCTTTAGAATATTTAAAAGACACAACACCTAATGCTTTTGAAGGCGCTGTCAAGTAAGCCAGTCGTGTTCTCTTAAAGCATTTATTTATTCGAGGTCCCGTGCTGGCTATTGCGAGTGCGGGTTTTTCTTTATTAGAAAATAGGCAAAAATATGAATGATATTGAGCGTCTGGAACAAGAAATTTGTTTAGCTTTAGAGGCAGCAGGTGATGAACAAGCACTTGAAACAGTGCGTATTTCAGCATTGGGTAAAAAAGGTAGTATCTCTGAAAAATTAAAAGAATTAGGAAAAATGGATGCTGGCGAGCGCCATAAAGTTGGACCTGTTCTTAATGGATTAAAAAATCGCATTTTAGAATTATGGGCACAAAAGCGTGATCTTCTGAAAAGACAGGCACTGGATGCCCGTCTTTCTCGTGAAACAGTTGATGTTACCTTGCCTGTTCGCTCTTCACCTATAGAACGGGGGCGTATTCATCCTATTTCACAAGTGATTGAGGAAATTATTGCCATTTATACGAAGTTGGGTTTTTCTCTTGCCGAAGGTCCAGATATTGAAACAGACTATTATAATTTTACAGCATTGAATTTTCCTGAAGGGCATCCAGCGCGTGAAATGCATGATACCTTCTTTTTTGATGTTGATAAAATGGGAGAGAGAAAATTATTGCGAACCCATACATCACCCGTACAAATTCGTACACTAGAAAAACAAAAAGCACCGATACGGATCATTATTCCTGGAAAAACTTACCGCATGGATTCGGATGCAACGCATTCTCCTATGTTCCATCAGGTAGAAGGTCTTGTCATTGATAAAACCTCCACCATTGCCCATATGATGTGGCTACATGAAACCTTTTGTAAAGAATTTTTTGAAGTTCCTTCTGTAAAAATGCGTTTTCGTCCCTCTTTTTTCCCTTTTACCGAACCATCTATGGAAGTGGATATTCAATGTGATCGTTCTGGTTCAGAAATAAAATTTGGTGAAGGACAGGGTTGGTTGGAAATTTTAGGATGCGGAATGGTGCATCCTCATGTGTTGAAAAATGTTGGTTTAGATCCCGATGAATATCAAGGCTTTGCATGGGGAATGGGCATTGATCGTATTGCCATGTTGAAATACGGTATGCCTGATTTGCGGGCTTTTTTTGATGCTGACCTGCGTTGGTTAGACCATTATGGCTTTCGTTGCTTTGATATGCCTGCTTTTTTTCCTAATAGAAATGTGTGATCTTAGTCATCGCTTTCATGTGAGGTTTTAAAATGAAGTTTACATTGTCCTGGTTAAAAGATCACTTAGAGACAAATGCATCTTTGGATGAAATTTGTGAAAAATTAACCGCTATCGGTCTTGAGGTTGATCACGTTGATGATCGGTCTTCTTTAAAAGGTTTTGTGATTGCAAAAGTTTTAACAGCAATAAAACATCCTGATGCAGATAAACTCCAGATTCTGTCCGTCGATACAGGAACTTCCACACCTGTTCAAGTTGTCTGTGGAGCACCAAATGCACGTGCAGGTCTTATTGGTATTCTGGCACTACCAGGCACTTATATTCCAGGACTCGATGTGACATTATCTGTAGGAAAAATCCGCGGGGTTGAAAGTTTTGGGATGATGTGTTCGCAAGCAGAGCTTGAATTATCAAATGAGCATGACGGGATTATCGAACTTCCAGAAGATGCACCTATTGGAAATTCATTTGCAGCTTATGCTGGTTTAGATGATCCGATCATTGATATTGGTTTGACTCCCAATCGCTCTGACTGTACAGGTGTTCGCGGTATTGCCCGTGATCTTGCTGCCGCTGGAATTGGAAAATTAAAAGAATTGTCTTTACCAAAATTTGATACTGCTTTTGAAACACCACTTCATGTTTCTTTAGATTTTTTGCAAGATTCATCGTTATGCTTAGGCTTTGCTTGGCGTGAAGTACGCAATGTTCAAAATGGCGAATCACCACAGTGGATGCAACAACGTTTGAATGCAATTGGTTTGAGACCGATTAATGCGCTTGTTGATATGACCAATTACATCAGTTTTGACCTTGGTCGTCCACTCCATGTTTTTGATGCAGATAAAATTAAAGGTAATTTGTGTGTACGTTGCGCGCGTGAAGGAGAACAGCTTCAAGCACTGAATGGAAAAATCTATCATTTGAGCGCTAAGAATTGTGTCATTGCAGATGACGAGGGAATTGTTTCGATTGCCGGCATCATGGGCGGTGAAAGAACGAGTTGTGATGAAACAACACATCGCGTTATTATTGAATCGGCGCTTTGGGATGCGCAAAGCATTGCACAAACAGGAAGAGCATTAGGTCTTATCAGTGATGCACGTTATCGATTTGAACGAGGTGTTGATCCGGCTTTTATAGAAACAGGGCTTGAAATTGCAACAGAATTGGTCTTACGTCTTTGTGGTGGTGAAGTATCTAAAAAAAGAATCGTTGGCTATCAGCAACAAAAAATCAAACAGATCGCTTTTCCTTTTTCTGAAATTAAACGTTTAACAAATTTGGAAATAGAACCTGAAAAAGTCAGCTCTATTTTAACAAAACTTGGATTTTTCGTTGAAGGAAAAGGAGATGTCGTTACGGTAAAAGTACCATCATGGCGCCCTGATATTATGGGTAAAGCCGATTTGGTGGAAGAGGTCATGAGAATTTATGGGTTAGATAAAATTAAACCTATTCCTTTGGAAAACTTTGCAGAAGGAAAAGATCAAATTTTAACATGCGCACAAATTCGTTCACGTGCTACACGTTTGGCTTTAGTACAACGTGGTATGAAAGAAGCGGTAACATGGTCTTTTATTTCTGAAAATCAAGCTCTTGCTTTTGGAGGAGGTCAAGAAGAGCTTAAATTAGTTAATCCTATTGCTGCTGATATGTCAGTAATGCGTCCTTCCCTTTTACCTGGTTTGATTATGGCGGCACAGAGAAATGCTGATCGTGGTTTTTCCGATCTTGCTTTGTTTGAAATATCCAGTATTTATGAAGGCGACGCCCCTGATAAACAACACAGTGTTGTTAGCGGAATTCGTCGCGGAACAGAGCAATTTAAAGGGGCTGGGCGTTTTTGGAATGGAAATGCAACAGTCGTTGATGTTTTTGATGCCAAAGCAGATGCTTTGGCTGTTTTAGAAGCATGCGATATAGATGTTGGGAAAGTGCAGATTGAAGTTGGGGCACCTGATTGGTATCATCCAGGTCGTTCAGGAGTCATAAAACTTGGATCAAAGATTATTCTTGGTTTTTTTGGTGTTCTTCATCCTGCTACATTAGAAACGTTAGATGTCAGTGGTCCTTTATGCGGCTTTGAAATTTTTCTAGATCGAATTCCAGAATCAAAGAAAAAAACGACCAAAAGCCGTTCTCCTTTGAAACTCTCACCTTTTCAAATGGTGCGGCGTGATTTTGCCTTTATAGCGGATAAAACTGTTGCCTCTTCTCTTATTATTCGTGCGGCAGGTGGAGCTGATAAAAAACTTATTCATTCAGTGCAGGTTTTTGATATTTTTGAAGATTTAAGCTTTGGTGAAGATAAAAAATCTGTCGCAATTGAAGTAACTATTCAGCCCATAGAACGGACTCTAACAGATGAAGATTTAGAAAAGCTTGCCTCAAAAATCGTGGATAATGTTACCAAAATGACAGGTGCATATTTGCGCTACTGAGTATTCTCATTTTTTATGAGATATTTTACATGAAGTGGGAGCTTGTTTGAGTACTCCCTTTTTGTTTAGCACTCAAGAGCTATAGAGCTTCTTGAAAGGGGATCTTATTACCAAAACAAGCTGCTTAAATCATCAGTTTTTTCAATATGAAAAAACTGTTTTTAAACATCTTGAAAAGTTATTTTTTCTCTTAATCCTTCATTGCAAATGTAAAAGATAACTGCTATTGCTAAATGATAATGCAAATTATTTGCAATAAAAAGAAGGCATATAAAGAAAAGAGAGAATCAATGAACGTAAGAACGTTTTTCACCATAGTTTTTGGAAGTGTTATTTTTTTTACACCCAATTTTGCTTTGTGTGCTGGTAAATTTAAAGCTGTTACGACATTTACTATCATTGCTGATATGGCACGCAATGTAGCAGGTGATGCCGCTGATGTTGAATCCATTACAAAACCAGGTGCGGAAATTCATGAATATCAACCCACCCCACGCGATCTTATGCGTGCTCAGGGAGCTAACCTTGTATTGTGGAATGGTTTAGAGTTAGAGCTTTGGTTTGAAAAGTTTTTTCAAAATATCAAGGATGTTCCAAGTGTTGTTGTTTCAAAAGGTATTGTACCCATTAAAATTGGTGAGGGCCCCTTTAGCGGTAAACCCAATCCTCATGCGTGGATGTCACCGACCTCTGCTTTGATTTACGTTGATAATATTCGCGATGCTTTTGTAAAATATGACCCTGAACATTCTGAAATTTATAAACAGAATGCTGAAATTTATAAACAGAAAATTCGTGAAACGATTGATCCAATTAGGGCTGAATTAGAAGCCGTACCGCAAGATAAGCGTTGGCTTGTGACCAGTGAGGGGGCTTTTAGCTATTTGGCGCGTGATTTTGATCTAAAAGAACTTTATTTATGGCCCATCAATGCTGACCAACAAGGAACACCACAGCAAGTCAAGCATGTTATTGATATGGTTCGCAAATACAATATTCATGCAGTTTTTTCTGAAAGCACTATTTCCCCTGCGCCTGCTAAGCAGGTTGCCAGAGAAACAGGGGCTAAATACGGTGGTGTTCTCTATGTTGATTCTCTTAGTGAGAAAAATGGTGAGGTCCCCACTTATATTGATTTATTACGTGTCACGAGTGGGCGTATTAGCAAGGCTCTAGCAGAGGGAGTAAAAAGCCAATGACGGAATGTGGAATATTTGCCCAAGGGGTAACGGTAACTTATCGTAATGGACATACAGCTTTACGCGAAGTGAATTTTGAAAGTCCAAAGGGTTCTATTACGGCATTGGTTGGTGTTAATGGATCCGGTAAGTCAACGTTATTTAAAGCGATCATGGGGTTTGTACGCCCCTCAAAGGGAAAAATTCGCATGTTTGATTTGCCCGTTGATGTAGCTTTGAAAAAAAATCTTATTGCTTATGTTCCTCAAAGTGAAGATGTCGATTGGAATTTTCCTGTCTTGGTTGAAGATGTTGTATTGATGGGGCGGTACGGTCATATGAATTTCTTTCGCTATGCCCGTACACAAGATTATGAAGCCGTTCGTATTGCCTTAGAACGTGTTGATATGCTGGCTTTTGCTAAGCGCCAAATTGGAGAACTTTCTGGTGGACAGAAAAAGCGTGTTTTTCTAGCACGCGCTCTTGCACAAAAAGCAAAAGCTATTTTATTAGATGAGCCGTTTACAGGGGTTGACGTTACAACAGAAGATAAAATCATTGCTTTGTTACAAGATCTTCGTAAAGAAGGAGCTGTGATCTTGGTTTCAACTCACAATTTGGGCTCTGTTCGTGAATTTTGTGATCATACGGTTTTAATAAAAGGAACAGTGTTAGCTTCCGGATTAACTGAAAAAATCTTTACAAAGCAAAATCTGGAAAAAACTTTTGGAGGGTCTTTGCACCACCATATTTTTGATCTTCAAAGCACAAAAAAAAATGATGTTTTCATGGGAAGAAAGCAGTCTGCAGTTTGTGAAGATATTGAAAGAGTGGAGCACGTTGCATGATTTCTTGGTTGCTTGAGCCACTGAGCTATCAATATATGGTGAATGCAATGTGGGTTTCTGGGTTAGTTGGGTGTGTTTGTGCCTTTCTTTCGGCTTTTTTGATGTTAAAAGGTTGGTCATTGATTGGTGATGCACTTTCCCATTCGATTGTTCCTGGTGTAGCAGGAGCTTACCTTTTAGGGTTACCTTTTTCACTCGGCGCTTTTTTTTCTGGTGGTCTTGCAGCAGCAGCAATGCTCTTTTTTAACCATCGAACAAAACTTAAAGAAGATACCATTATTGGGCTCATTTTTTCTTCCTTTTTTGCCTTTGGGTTATTTCTCAAATCATTAAAACCAATGGCTGTTAATATTGATACGATTGTTTTGGGAAATATTTTAGCAGTTAGTTCAACAGATATTCTACAATTGGCTTTTATCGGATTTTTTTCTTTGCTTATATTGCTTTTGAAATGGAAAGATCTTCTTGTTTCATTATTTGATGAAACGCATGCGCACGCCATTGGATTAAACGTAAAGTTTTTAAAGATTCTCTTTTTCACATTGCTGGCCGCTTGTACGGTTGCTGCCATGCAAACCGTTGGAGCGTTCTTAGTCATTTGTCTTGTTGTGACACCTGGGGCAACAGCCTATCTTTTAAGTGATCGTTTCGTAAATGTCTTGATTATTGCAGTTATAATTGGAACATTCACAAGTGTCTTGGGTGTTTATGTAAGTTATTTTTTGAATGCGCAAACAGG
This sequence comes from Bartonella sp. AP40SXNS, assembly GCF_042195825.1. Lineage (NCBI taxonomy): Bacteria > Pseudomonadati > Pseudomonadota > Alphaproteobacteria > Hyphomicrobiales > Bartonellaceae > Bartonella > Bartonella sp. AP40SXNS. The sequence continues at coordinate 239,811 of NZ_JBHIPB010000001.1, read as the reverse complement.
CGGGGTCGTAGTACTTTTTCAAGCATTTTTATTTATTTTGGCTTTTATTTTTGCTCCTAAACACGGGTTTATTGCTGCACGCTTACGTATAAATGCGGCAAAAAAGGGTGTGATATTATCATGATTGATCAATTACTGCTTCCGTTTCAATTTTCTTTTATGCTTAAGGGTATGTTTATTGTCATGATTCTTTCTGTTCCAATGGCAATGCTTTCCTGCTTTCTTATCTTAAAAGGATGGGCACTGTTAGGCGATGCCATTTCCCATGCAGTTTTTCCCGGTGTTGTTGTTGGTTATATGACAACACCATGGGTAATTGCATTTTTAACTTCTTTGCCATTTGCTTGGATTCAGCATATGCGTCCCGAGAATATTACAATGACTTTGATTACTTGCGGTGCTTTTGTTGCAGGAATGGTGTGTGCACTATTAACGGGTTTTTTAGGAAGCAATAGCCGTATCAAACAGGACACGGTGATGGGTGTGGTCTTTTCTTCAATGTTTGGTTTGGGGCTTGTTTTAGCCACATCTATTTATAGTAGCTTAGATTTAAATCATATTCTATTTGGTAATCTCTTGGGTGTTAACTGGCTTGATATTACGCAGACAGCAATCATTTCTGCTATTGTCACTTTTATTTTAGCAGCAAAATGGCGCGACTTTATGCTGTATATTTTTGATACAGTTCAAGGACGTGCAATGGGTTTACCAATATCTCTACTCCACTATACCCTTCTAACAATGATTTCTCTTACAATTGTTGCGGCCTTGAAAGCTGTAGGTATCGTGCTCGTTATTTCTTTACTGATAGCACCAGGAGCAATTGCCTATCTTGTCACAAAGCGGTTTTCTTTTATGTTAATGATCGCAATACTTGTTGCAGCTTTTTCTGGTTTTTTAGGGATTTATCTCAGCTTATTTATCGGCTCTGACTCTGCTTCCACAATTGTGTTGATCTTGACGTTGATTTTTATGGCTACTTTCATGATGATTTTCTTTCGTCGAAGCACAGTTCAAGAGACTTGAAAGTGTTAAAATTCATGCATATCAGCCATGCATTTTTATGTATTGTTTCTCGTGCCTATTTTAGTTAGAGATTGGGTTGTTAGGTTATTTTTCCTCCTAATGCCTAGCAACTGAATGCAGTGTATATTCTCCCCCCCCCCAAGACTGCATTTTAATTAAGAGGCTGCATTGATTTATTCTGCAGCCTTTTTATTTTTTTCTGAAACTTTTTCTCATTTCTTGAAATCATTTAAAATGATTATAATATTGTGTAAGCTATTCGGTATTTTCAAGGAACTTATAACAGCAAAGACACTTACGCATGAAGGGATAGAGCGTAATTGTACACTCAGACATGTAAACAGAAAAAAACAGATACAATGTTTTTGTATAGGGTTTTGCGTAGAGGAAAATAGTACGAGAAAATGAAAAAAGATTTGAAGATATCGCACCCTTTACGTATCTGCTATTATATAGCAGGGTGGGCGATGGTTATATTAGGTATTATCGGTGTCGTATTACCTATTATGCCAACTGTGCCTTTTTTATTGGTTTCCTCATGGTGTTTTACGCGTTCTTCTCCACGTTTTCATCAATGGTTGAATAATCATCGTATTTTTGGTCCCCCTATTAAGCGATGGGAAGAAAAAAAAGCAATCTCTCCATTCGTTAAAGTTTTTGCAATGATGAGTATGACAGGAGGATTTTTATCCTTTTTTGTAATGCTACACCCTCCTTTATGGATTTCTTTACTTGTTGCGGTTATATTATTGCTGATTGCCATTTATATTGTAACACGTCCATCTTATTAATGATAAAAAAGACTTTATGGGATACTCTTTTTAGCTTCGACTTATTTGTAAAAACTATGAGAACTTTTAAGTTTTGAATATAAGCTCTCCATTCCCAAAATGCATATGAAATAGCAAGCTTTTTGAACGCAATTAATTAATAATATGTCTGTGAAATAATTTTTATGAACAAAGAAAGTTGTTTATGAATACTCAAAATGTTCTTACTTGGTAAACAATGATAAATCACATTCATGGAAGAGAGTCATTATTTTTGTAAAGCATGTTTGTATGAATCTCTACATATACATCATTGAAAAGTCATTGATATGATAGTCATTTCTTTCTAAAAGACATTTCGTTTTTTTTCATATCTCTTAATGAGGATATAATACAAAGCTTACTAAACACCATCATTTTATACTTATACAGTTAAGAAGCCGGTCCATTATATCAATCTTTAATGTTACATCTGTTATTAACTGAAGAATAATTCATAAGAAACAACAGAGCTTTTCAAATTGTTTTATACATACACGCATTCTTATTATAATATGCGAATAAATAATTTCTCTGTCTTTGTATAAAGCTTATTCGAAATAAAAATATTATTGCATTCTCTGTTTTTTAATGAAGTCATGCCCATCACGTAAAACAAAAGGTCTCCCAAATCATGTTATTTACACATTTATTTTAATGAAACATCTCTCAACGCTTTACTCATTTCATAATAGCAGACCATACATGGATAAAGTAAAATCTCCTGTAAAGTGTATAAAATCTATTTGAGCACCATCATCCTTGCCTTTCAAAATGCACACCAATAGTCACCATGCTATTTGTCATCCTCCAATGTTGCCTTAGTAATTCCTAATGCTACAATTATAGCTTGTCATCTGGTTTTGTATATTTTGGCACTAGATTTTGTACCAATTTATTTTTTTCAAAGAGTTTAAAGGTGTTCTCAAAGGGTTTTGAAAGTCTTTTCTTATTTTTACTTATGGAAACGCACTTTTTTCTGATTTTCGGTCATTTTTGCAATTTTAGGTGCCAAAATCTATTTTGATAAAACGCGCATTTAATGTCTAAAATTGTACATAAAAACAACAAATTACCACGTATTCCTACTTAATCCAACCTCTTCCCACTTAGTATAAAACCTACTGTCAAACTACAACAATAACCCTTAGAACTTGAAAACCTTCATACATGCAAGGAGATGAGTGTGCTTGATTTAACAGGGTTAAAATGAGAAAATCTCCTTGGCTAAACTTCCTTGGCACGTTAAGTATTTTTTTAATGCGTCGTAAATACTTTTAAGTCTTATCTATCGCGCCTTATGTAAGTGAAGCGTATGCGTGGTAGGCCAAGTAGAATCTGCTCAAAAACAGCCGAACTGTTTACAGACCAGCAAAGGTTAAGAATCCTCATCCTTAGGGGAGGACAAAAATCAATCTTATAAACAATATGATGAGTCAATATACTTGTTTTAAAGAACCGGAAACTATGTCTTTATAGGTCCAGCAATTCGCTTTTTATTACCAAAAAAATTGAGATAACGTTGTACTTCTTTTGAATCACCGATCGTTTTTTTAGGATTATCTGAAAGTTTTACGGCTGGTCGACCATTGGCATAGGTCACCTTACAAACAAGGGAAAGAGCATCAAGTGTTGCAATTTCTTGAGGTGCACAACCCGCAAAGTCGTTGGTAAGATCAGTTCCCCATCCAAAACTCATGCGCACTCTTCCATGAAAATGATGATAGGTTTTTTCGATTGTATTGACATCAAGAGCATCAGAAAAAATTAAAAGTTTTTCGCGTGGATCTTTTCCTTTTTCTTTCCACCATTGAATAATACGTTCGCCACCTTCAATAGGGGGTGCACTATCAGGTCTAAACCCCGTCCAATCTGCTACCCAATCTGGAGCATCGCGTAAAAATGCTTCTGTACCAAAGGTATCTGGTAAAACAATGAGAAGATTTCCACCATAATAACGGTTCCAATCTTGCAAAACTTGATACGGAGCTCTGCGTAATTCATCATCGTTGTTGCTAAGAGCAGCAATAACCATGGGCAATTCGTGAGCATTGGTTCCAAGAGCTTCTAAATCTGTATCCATGGCGAGAAGGACATTAGACGTTCCAGTAAAAGAATTACCAATGCCTTCTTTTAATGCTTCCACACACCAGCGCTGCCATAAAAAAGAATGGCGGCGCCTTGTCCCAAAGTCAGATATTTTAATATCAGGCAATTTTTTGAGACGTTCAACTTTACTCCACATTTTTGCTTTAGCACGCGCATAAAGTACATCAAGAGCAAAACGATCTAGTTTTTTGAGAGCAGCACGTGAACGTAATTCACTAATAATAGCAAGGGCAGGAATTTCCCACATGGAACTATGGGCCCAGGGTCCATGAAAATGAAGGATATATTGGCCATCTTTGCGGGTGAGTTCATATTCTGGAAGTTGAAAATTCTCAAGCCACTGAAGAAAATCCGGTTCAAAAATTTGTTTGCGTCCATAAAATGTATTACCAGAAAGCCAAATCATTTCTTTTTTTGTAAAGCGCAAACTAAGAGCATGATCAAGTTGGGCACGCAATTCACTCTCATCAATATTATCGGCAAGACGTATTGTTTTAGAGCGATTTATGAGGGAAAAAGTAACATTAACATTAGGATATAACCCCCAAATCATCTGCACCATTAGAAGCTTATAAAAATCCGTATCAAGAAGTGACCGAATAATGGGATCAAGTTTCCAAGTATGATTGTAAACACGTCTAGCAATATCCGGATGATTCATAACCTTTTTCTTTCAGTCTCATCGAATCTAAAATTATTATGCACCAACACGGTTAATATAGGCGACGCAAGGACTATAACAACTCTACAATTTTGGGCAAGAATAAAAAAGCCTGTTCTCTTTTTTCGTTTTTAAGATTTAATAATACGTAAAATTTCATGCTGACCTGTTTTTTGTAACTTTATCCCTGTATGAACTTCAGTATATTCTTTGCCATTAACATAGAGCATATTTTCAGATCCCCATTTTACTTTAATAGTATAAATGGCATCACAAAATTTCATTTTTGCTTCATATTTTGGCCAAATAGAAGGTAAATGTGGCTGTAAAAATAACAAGTCTCCCTGACGTTGTATTCCAAGAATCGCTTGTGTTGCGGCACGATAAAACCAACCAGCTGAACCTGTATACCAAGTCCAACCGCCTTGACCACATCGTGGTTCAACAGCATAAATATCTGCCGCCATCACATAAGGTTCAACACGATAAGTTTCAGGATCTTGTCCATGATTAATAGGGTTAATCGCAGAAAATAAAGCATAAGCTTCATCGTTTTGTCCCATTTCAGCCAATGCTAAAATACTCCAAATGGCACCATGCGTATATTGACCACCATTTTCTCGAATTCCTGGAGGATAACCTTTTATATAACCAGGCTCGAGTGTACTTTTATCAAAAGGCGGCCAAAAAAGGCGAATGAGTCCACCTTTTTTATCATAGAGATGTTTTAGCATTGATGTCATTGCTTGTTTTTGACGTTCAAGCGATGCCATTTGAGAAATGACAGCCCAAGATTGAGCAATGGTATCAATTTGACATTCATCATTGATTTTAGAGCCAAGAGGTGTTCCATCATCAAAATAACCACGTCGATACCAAGCACCATCCCAACCGTTTTTCTCTAGGGATTTTGTTAAATGTTCAAGATACGTATTCCATATTTGCATATGGTCATTGTCACCACGTTTTTTTGCTAAAGAGATAAATGCTTGTAATGTGTACCCAAGAAACCATCCTAACCAAATGCTTTCGCCTTTTCCTTCCGCACCTACCAAATTCATGCCATCATTCCAATCCCCACCTAAAATAAGAGGGAGACCATGTGGTCCGCAGCGTTTAATGGCAAGGTCTAAAGCTAAAACACAATGTTCATAAACTGTTGTAACCTTTGAGGATTGGGTGGGTTGAAAATAAGCATCCTGTTGCCCACTTTTGAGAACATCACCTTCAATAAAAGGAATGAGCGTATCAAGAAAGGCATCATCGCCAGTGGTATTGACATAAAGAGCTGTTGCATATGCAAGCCAAACGATATCATCAGAAATCCGTGTACGAACACCAGCATTTGTATCAGGCAACCACCAATGTTGCACATCCCCTTCAAGAAATTGGTGCGCTGCAGCATTTAACAATTGGTCATGGGCCAATTGTGGTTCCAGCAATAACAAAGACAAGCTATCTTGTAGCTGATCACGAAAGCCAAATGCACCACTCGCTTGGTAAAAGCCTGCGCGTGCCATGATGCGGCATGCATAAATTTGATAGGGAAGCCAGTGGTTGACCATAAGATTAAAAGAAGAGTCAGGTGTTTTGACTTGGAAAGGAGAAACAAAATCACTCCATTGTTGTTTTTGTTTTATGAGCAGAATTTCAAAATCGCTTGCACGTGCTTGATCAAGTAGTTTTTCAGCTTCTTGCCTATTTTCAGCACTGCCAAGATAGAAGATGATTTCTTTTGTTTGCCCTGGTAAAAGATCAATATCATAGGCAAATGCTGAACAAGGATCACATCCTGCTGCAATGATATTCGAAAGAGCACCAGCTTTACGGATCGCATTTGGATGTGTTACGGTTCCCGTTGCACCGATAAATTCAGCGCGATTGGTAGTCGTACTGGTTGGCATTTCGGAGGCTGATAAAAATGTGACTTGTTGAGATTTTTCGATGTGATAGGGATTTTGAATAAAATGCGCCCCCCATCTAGCCTCATAAGAAAAAACAATAAAGGGGGCATATTTGGTACGAACATTTCCCAAAACCCATTCAACATAATTATAAAGGCGTAAACTGCGTGGTTTTTCCCCTTTATTCGTGAGAATAAGACGTGAAAAGCGAATAGGTTTTTCAGGATCAAGTGTATGGGTCAGTTCTAATGCAATTTCTGAATGTGTCGATTTAAAAGTTGAGAATCCAAAACCATGACAAGCATCATAGACAACATTTTCATCACATTCTACGGTAGAAACGGGTGAAAAACGTTTTAAAGACTGGTGATCAACCAAATAAAGTGCTTCTCCTGGCCGGTTAGACGTTGGATCATTCGCCCAAGGAGTTAATTGATAATCGCGACTATTATTAACCCAAGTAAAAATTGCACCTTCAGCAGAAACATGAAAACCAAACCTGTGATTAGCAATAACATTAATCCACGGATGCGGGGTGGTGGTATGCCCATGAAGACGTATTACATAATGATTATGCTGATTAAAACCACCGTAACCATTCCAATATCTTAGATCTTCTCCATTCGTAGGGAAAGAAGATGGTTTTTGTTGGCTAACAAGACCAATGGAAGCAAAAAGATTTTGTTCCGTTTGTGGTGTAACTTGCCTTCTTTCATTATATTTCGAAGAGTCTAATTGTTCATAAGATCCTTGATAATTTTTACGGATTGCGAGATCAAAATCATTCTCATCAAGCCGTTTAAGCTGTTCAGATAAAGAGCCATTTTGGGCATCAAGAACAATACGCGCTGATGCAAGAAGCGTTTTAAAACTCTTTTCACTTATTTGATCGCGCCGAAGCGTGAAAATATGTTGGCATCCATCTGCTTCTTGCGTGTGGCGACGATAAGATTCACAGACCCATTCAAGAGCACGTTGTGTATTTTGTATATAGGAAAATGCTTGTTCATTGAGAATGACCAAATCAACAATAAGACCGCGCATACGCCAATATTCGTGTGCTTTAAGAAGCTCACGCAGTACAGTTATATTTCCCTCGTTATTTAATCTAAGAAGACAGAGTGGATTGTCTCCTGAAATGGACATGGGCCAAAGATCAGACTGTTTTCCAAGCATTTTTTCTAATATTTCAGAAGGAAGACGCCATGTGCGGTCTGGATAGATAAGCGGTGTTGCATATTTTTGATAAACAATAGCTTCTTTAAGCTGGGTTCCACTCTGATACAGTGTAACTTGTGAGCGCGTCCATGCCATTGAAAGTTCTTTTTGAAACATATCAGGTTGTCGATAATGTTTAATATGATTATGCAACGCTTCTTTTGTATGAGCAGCAAAAGTCCAAAAAATAAGTTCTGCTTTGCCATGGGCTGGAATTTGTACACAGCAGCGCAATGACATAATAGGATCTAGAACACAACCTTGACTGTTACTAAAACGAGTATTTTGGTCAAATGCAGCGGGACGATGAATAGATCGCCCCCGACCAATAAACAGAGAGCGATCTGTTTCAGCTTCGGTCTCTTGGAGAGTATCTGTTGTACTAGAAACAAAATGAGCAATATAAATATCAGGGTCGCTAGGTGAGCGTTTACGCCTTTTGGCAAAAATTGTTTTGCCTTCCTCAGCAATTTCTGTCTCTATAAACATACGAGAAAAAACAGGATGAGCACTATCTACGTCCATTGTTGCGAGTGCCAGTTCACCATAAGAGGTAACTTCAATGAGTCGATCTTTATTTGTCGTATTCATCAGTTGAAGACGTCTCCCTTCACCACATCCTTCAGATGTAATAAGACATTCAAGTGTTGATTTAATACCATCAACTATTTTTGTATATTCAGCCTTTTCATCTGTAAAAATGCTGATAGCTTCTTCTTCAATAACGCGTGTTGGTTCACCAGTAACAGACCACCAGCGTCCACTATGCGTATCACGTAAGAAGAATAAAGTACCTTGTTGATCTTCTGTTGCATCAGGAATAAAGCGCGTAATCGCATAATCGTGCCAACGGCTGTAACCAGAACCATTAGCTGTTAACATGGTAGAATAAGAGCCATTAGACAAAAGCAAAGTTGCTCGTGGTTTGAGCAACGGATTTTTAATAATACGCAAAGGGGCAGCGTCAAATGCTTGAGACTTATTGCGCATACTATTAACAGCTTTGGTATGAATAATAGGAATAAAATGGGGTGCTCTTTCTTGTAAGAGCAATTGAGTTGCTTCAATAACGGGATTACGGTGAAAACGATCACGCATTCGCCCTTGAAAAATAACATTGTTAAGAGCAAGGATAGACATGCCATGATGGTGCGCATAATAATTGCGTACAACAGCATATTTTTCCCCTATCTTCACGCGTGAAGGGGTAAAATCGACAGAATCATAATAACCATATGTTCCTAAAGCTCCAAGATCACGGAGTCGTTTTAAATTAGCGACAGCGCAAGAAGGTGCATATTGTGCCGCTAGAAGACTGGCATAGGGAGCAATGACAGCATTGCGTGAGAGTCCACGTTGGAGGCCGAGACTTGGAACACCAAAATGAGCATATTGATAGTTCATTAAATGATCGCGAGCATTAAATGCGGCCTCTGAAATACCCCATGGCAATTCTCGTTTATGGGCATATTGTATTTGACATCGAATAATTAATCGATTTGTTTGATCTAGTAGAGATCCTAACGGTTCATGCATCACAAGAGAGGGCATAAGGTATTCAAACATGGAACCAGACCATGATAGGAGCGCACCTTTCCAACCTATCGGTACAAGGAGTCGACCAAGATGAAACCAATGTTTAAGTTTTATATCTCCCTTTGCGATAGCAAAAAAGCTTGCAAGACGTGCTTCTGAAGCAAGCAGATCATAACAATTTTCATCGAGTTTGTTTTCTTGCACACGATATCCAATGGATAAAAGGTGCCGTTTAGGCTGTTCTAAAAAGTCAAATTCCATCTCAAAGGCTATTTGCCGTGCTGCTATAGCCAACTGGTTTAGTTTTTTACATAATTTTTCAGTATCACAATTATCAGTAGCATCATGATGATGAGCGTTGCAGGTGTCGAGAAGGCATTTAGCCCAAGAGAGCGCACGAGCAGATTCTATCGTTTGAATTTTTTGATCAAATTCACCGACTAAGTGCACAATATCGTGAGCTGCCTGTGAAAGGTTCATAATGTGAGAAGAGATCGTATTTTCTTGTTCTATAAAAGTGAAGACAGAATCATGAAAACGAGTAATGTTTTCTTCGATTTTTTGGCGTAAAGATCGTAAACTGGGTTTATGATCTGGAATTTCTCTGACAGTTTCTTCAAGAATAGCAAGAACATCCGATAAGCCTTCTCGGTCACTTTGAAAAAAAATATGAGGTTTTTCAGCCCATTCACTTAAAGCAGAAGAGAGTGTTACCAAATGACCGGCAAGATTTCCTGAATCAACGGTTGATACATAAGTAGGTAAAAGAGGTCTGAGTGTATCCGTTTCATACCAATTATAGAGATGACCACGAAACTTTTCCATTTTTGCAAGAGAGCGTAATGTACATTCAATACGGGTGATGGTCTCTTCAACACCAATCCAACCAAAATCACGTGCTGCAATAATAGAAAGGAGATAAACCCCGATATTCGTAGGAGATGTACGTTGAGCTATAAGAGGTTCAGGATCTTCTTGAAAATTATCAGGAGGCAAATAGTTGTTTTGTGCATTGACAAAAGTTGCATAATAAAGCCATGTCCGCCGTGCAATAGAACGGAGTTTTTTTTCATCTTTTGAAGAAAGATAAAGGCTATCTTGAAAGGTTGAAGGTTGACTCACAATCCAAGCAATGAAGGGTGAAAAAAACCATGCTATCCCAAAAGGTAAAGCAACCAAGCTTGCAAAACTATCAGAAAAAAGGGGGAGTGCTATAGTAAGAATACCAATAAGCGATGCTGGTGCCATTGTAAAAACATAGAAACGCAAACTATTGGGTATTGATTTTGTTGCGGCAGAAGTTTTCCATTCAAGAAGATGCTGTTTTGAAATCGTCATACGATAGAGTGTACGAATAATCGCATCGGTCATAAAATACGCCGAATGCACAAGAAACGTCGTTTTAAGAAATATATCAGCGCTTGTAAGAGCAATTTTGTTCCAAATTAATTGAAAATGTCCACGCAAAGAATGATCTATATTGGATGAGACAAACGTTTTTAATACACATAGAATGGGTGAAATGAAGGAGCTAAACAACAAGAATAGTTGCCAGACGATTGCACTCTTTAATGGCAAAAGAGTCCAGCCTGAAAATGCTGCGATTAACCACATAAGTGGCATGAGAGAACGACGTAAATTATCCTGCATTTTCCAACGCGTTACAAAGCTTATTTGACGAGGAAAAAAAAGATAAGGTAAAAGTTGCCAATCACCGCGGATCCAGCGATGATACCGCATAACATCAATATTATAAGCTGTCGGATAATCTTCAATAATTTCTACGCTACTTACAAAAGCAGTACGAGCATATCCTCCTTCTAAGAGATCATGACTGAGAACAGTATTTTCTTTAATTTTGCCGTAAAGTGCTCGTTCAAATGCATCAATATTATAAAGCCCTTTACCGATAAAGGTGCCTTCTCCTAAAAGATCTTGATACGTATCAAAAACAGCAAAAACATAAGGATCAATACCACGGTTGGTAGAAAAAACGCGTTGGAGAATTGATGTTTTTTTTTCTGTTGTAAGAGAAGGAATAATGCGTGGTTGTAAAATGCTATAGCCCTTTACAACCTTTCCACTTTGTGGATCAAAAATGGGATGATTGAGTGGATGGTTAAGCTTTCCAACAAGTTGTGTGACGCTCTCTGGAGTAAGACGTGTATCACAATCCAGAGTCATAACAAAACGGCAATCCATAGGAAGACGTGGATTGGGAGGATAAAAGCTCGTGTTTTTATCGCCTCTTAAGAGTCGATTGAGTTCATGAAGTTTTCCTCGCTTTCGTTCCCATCCCATCCAACATTTTTCGCTTGTATTATAAAGGCGTCGGCGATGTAAAAGGAAAAAAAGCGGAAGTTCATCACGATGATAACGACTATTGAGTTTATCAATACTCTTTTGCGCATAGTGTAATAAATCAAGATCATCTTGCGTTTCTCTTAATGGAGCATCCACCCAATCTGTAATGAGTGCAAAATGAATGGCACCTTTAGGATTGGAAAGATAGTGCACTTCAAGATTGCGCACTTGTTCATCAATATCATCGCGTGATGTCATCAAAGTAGGTACAACAACCATTGTCCGCGCATGTTTTGGAATACCTTCTTTATATTCATAACCAATGAGTTGTTTTGATGGGACAAACCAAGAAACAACAGTGTTAAATAAAGCAAAAGCAGCATCGATAGCAGGAAAAAGCGCCAATACAGTAAAGCAAAAAGACATCCATTGTGTCATGCCAGACACTTGTAAAAAAACGTAAATTACAAGCAAAAGAGCAAGCGTTAGAAAAGAGACAGGAACGGCCATGACTCTCAATTTTGAGCAACAGGAAGCGCGTGTCCATTTTATGAGAAAGGGCGGAATATATCCACAAGCCTTTTCAAATATACCACAACCATCATCAACAAGGTACCACCCCACACAAGAATGATGAGGCATATCTTTAGAAGTGGAATTTGCCATTTCTACAACTTTATGTGCAACTTCCAGTTCACTAAGAGGTGAAAAGCGTGAAACTTTTTCAATGACTTGTCGATAAATATTGCGTGAGTGAGCATCAATTTCAGAAAAATCACTATTTTTACGCAAAATAGAATCAACACAACTCACTGTTTCAAACCATGCTGTCCAATCAACATCATCTATAGCTTTAAGAGCACTGATAATATTACCCATGGTCACACCATCTGCTGCTTGTCGGGTGTGTTCATCGGCTGTTGCAATCTCTAAGCTACTGCCTTGGCTTTCCAATTGTTTTTCAAGCCAAGTTAATGCTACGGTTGAATCAATAGATGCACTGCGCAAACGATAAAATAAATGCGCTGAAAAGGTTGGATCAATAGTAAGTGGTTGATACTGCGTAAAAATAGAATGGAGTTTTGGTTTATTTTCTACAAGAGAAATTTTATCAGCCACTTGACTAGCAAGATGACGCATACGCCGCGCTTTTTCAATACGGACTGAAAGACGACGGACATTTTCAATGAGCAGCATCTGCATCACAGAAGGAAGAGCCCACAATTCACCAATCGTGAGCGCACAAACTTCTTGAAATCCATTAATCATAGCAGTCAGTGTTTCTTGTGAAAAACTACTATCAGTATGCGCGATATAAAGCCAAGTTAAAATAAAAATTCGTGGCATTCCTGCTTTTTGTCTAGAAAGAGGAAGTTGCTTTATAAAGGACTTGGGGAGGTTACGGCGTAGCTGTTGTATGGTTTTATCAATGGCGTAATAATTATCAATGAGCCATTGAGCAGACGGTGCGATGGTCTCATCATTTTGGGCAGCAAAATCACTGGTATGAAAGGCATGAAGAATAAGTTTAGCACTTTCATTCAATCTCTTGCGAAAATCTTCTACTCCCTCATATTCAGGGAGTAAAACTTCTTTACCAGAAGCTATATCATGCCCTAAATTATAAAGATCTTCCTGTACTTTATAAATTGCACGAAGAGGAAAATCCGTATTAGTAAAATGATCTTTTCTCTCTGTTTGAGAAAAAAGTATTTTATGAAGGATATTATGCACGCCATGTCCCATTGTTATTTAATTACATCGTTTTTTATTTAAATTGTAAGCATTTTATCTGAATAGTGAACCGTTGATAGACAAAAAACAAACTTTTTGTTTTTATTTGCAAGCATTTGCAATTTTTGACGCAATAATTAAAAAATAAGTAGACAATTTCTTTAGAAAATAAAAAGGTCACTCTTAAAATGAGTGACCTTAATAACAACATCAACTTTAATGATTGATGATTAATCTTGTTCTTGTTTTTTCAAAGCTGCACCCAGAATATCACCAAGAGAAGCACCTGAATCTGTAGAACCATATTGTGCAACAGCTTCTTTTTCCTCTGCAATTTCTAAAGCTTTGATTGATACTGAAATTTTACGTGTTTTTTTATCAAATGCTGTGATGCGAGCATCAACCTTTTGCCCAATTGCGAAACGCTCAGGACGTTGCTCATCACGATCACGCGCAAGATCAGCACGCCGAATAGTTGTCTCAAGGTTGTGGTCAATCAATTTCACACCAATGTCATTGTCGTTAACAGCAATCACTTCGCATGTTACAACTGCACCTTTTCGCAATTCGCCAGAAGCAGCTGCTTCTCCAACTTTATCGCTGGAAAGCTGCTTAATTCCAAGAGAAATGCGCTCTTTTTCAATGTCAACATCAAGAACCACAGCTTTAACGATATCGCCTTTATTGTAAGTATCAATGACTTGTTCACCAGGACGGTTCCAATCAAGATCAGACAGATGAACCATACCGTCAACATCGCCTTCAAGCCCAATAAAGAGACCAAATTCTGTTTTATTTTTAACCTCTCCTTCAATTTGCGAATTGACAGGAAATTTATTGGCAAAAGCTTCCCATGGATTTTCAAATGTTTGTTTTAAGCCAAGAGAAATACGCCGTTTAGAAGGATCAATCTCAAGAACAACCACTTCTACTTCTTGTGATGTAGACAGAATTTTTCCAGGATGAACATTTTTCTTTGTCCAGCTCATTTCAGAAACATGGATCAGCCCTTCGATTCCTGGTTCAATTTCAACAAAACCACCGTAATCAGTAATGTTGGTAACAGCACCCGTAATTTTTTTACCAATCGGATACCGGACACTGATGCTTTCCCAAGGATCACTTTCAAGCTGTTTCATTCCAAGAGAAATACGGTGCGTATCTTGATTAATGCGAATAATCTGCACTTTAATCGTTTGGCCAATTGTGAGCACTTCAGATGGGTGATTAACACGCCGCCATGCCATATCTGTAACGTGCAAGAGACCATCAATCCCACCAAGATCAACAAAGGCACCATAATCTGTAATATTTTTCACCACACCTTCAACGATTTGGTTTTCTTCAAGATTTTGTACGATTTCTGAACGTTGCTCAGCGCGACTTTCTTCTAAAACAGTGCGGCGTGAGACCACAATATTGCCACGACGACGATCCATCTTCAAAATTTCAAAGGACTGTGAATTATGCATGAGAGGTGAAACATCACGAATGGGACGAATATCAACTTGGCTGCGAGGTAAGAAAGCAACGGCACCATCAAGATCGACTGTAAAACCACCTTTTACTTGGCTAAAGATCACTCCATCAACGCGCGCACCAGCATTGAATTTTTCCTCCAAACGGACCCAACTTTCTTCGCGCCTTGCTTTTTCACGCGATAAAACAGCTTCACCCATCGCATTTTCAATGCGTTCAATGTAAACCTCAACTTCATCGCCAACTTGCAAAGAGCCATCTTTTGCTTTAGCTCCAAATTCTTTGAGAGGAATACGTCCTTCGACTTTAAGACCAGCATCAATAATGGCCATGTCTTTTTCGATTGCAATAACACGACCTTTAACAACAGATCCTTCATTAAGATCATTAGTTTGAAAAGATTCTGTTAAAAGGGCTTCAAAATCCGCTGTTGTGGGATTGTATTGTGACATAAGAACTCCTAATATATACCTTGTATTATAAGGTATGAGCGCTAGGTTAGTGTTAACATAAGCAACTTCTTGCCTTTTTCCTTTTAAATACAGGAAAAAAAGTTAGCGCTAGGCCGGAAGTCACCTTGACGAATTTATCCAATTATATGCATTTTTATGATTGGATCAATAAAACTACATGCAATTTCAAATGTTGCTTCTATACTCAATTCTGACGTATCAAGCAAGTGGGCGTTTTTTGCTGGTTTTAGTGGGCTTTGTTTGCGCGTTATATCGCGACTGTCGCGCTGTTCAAGTTGAGCTAGGATTTCATGATAATTTGCTTGAACACCTTTTTTAAAAATCTCTTGGTAGCGGCGTTTGGCGCGTGTTTGAACATTGGCTAGAATATAAAACTTGATATCGGCATCAGGACAAACAATCGTTCCGATATCACGCCCATCAAGCACACAGCCGGGCAAAACTTTAGCAAAGTTGCGTTGTTTTTCGACAAGAATTTTGCGTACAGCAGGGTTAATTGCTATTTTTGAAGCCGCTTCACCAAGTTCATGAGAAGAAAGAAGAGAAGGATTTAAGGTATTAAAATCAAGTTCTTTAGCATAAATAATAGCATTACTTTCATCATGAAGAGATAAATTTTGTTGTAAAAGCGCATAAGCAACACCACGATAAGTGAGACCAGTATCGAGATGATGAAGATGATAATGTGCAGCAATTTTACGTGCTAAGGTTCCTTTGCCTGAGGCTGCAGGTCCATCAATAGCAATAACAAAAGGCTTCAAGCGATTCTCCCCCCAAGTTTTTTTATAAAAGGAATAAACTCTGGAAAGCTCGTAGCGATCATTCGTTTATCATCAATGGTAACAGGTTTTTCTGACACAAGCCCAAAAATGAGAAAACACATAGCAATTCGATGATCAAGATGTGTGGCAACATACCCACCCCCCAAACCTTTGGCAGAACCTTTTCCATAAACAACAAGAAAATCTTGACCTTCTTCACAGTCTACGCCATTAATTTTTAATCCTTGAGCAACAGCAGACAATCGATCTGATTCTTTTACACGCAATTCTTCAATGCCTAGCATAACTGTTTTGCCTTCTGCAAAGGCTGCTGCTACTGCCAAAGCAGGATATTCATCTATCATCGATGGAGCACGTTCTTTGGGCACCGTAACGCCTCTAAGGACCGATGATTTTATCCGTAGATCAGCAACATCCTCTCCACCTGTTTGACGTCGGTTCAAAAATTCAATTTGAGCACCCATTTCCCACAATGTTTCGATAAGTCCTATTCGAGAGTTATTTATCAAAACATTTTCAATGGTGATATCAGAGTCTTCTACAAGAAGGGCTGCGATAATTGGAAAAGCAGCAGAAGAAGGATCACCCGGAATATGAATCGTTTGTCCAGTAAGATGGGGTTGACCATTAAGATGAATCAAACGCGCACCTTCGTTATCTTTTTCTATTTCAAGTTGCGCACCGAATGCTTTTAACATTTTTTCCGTATGATCTCGTGTCAGAACTGGTTCAATAACAGTTGTAGTGCCGGCGGTGTTGAGTCCAGCAAGCAGGATTGCTGATTTAATTTGGGAGGAAGCTATTGGAACACGGTAACGTATCGGATTAGCCATTTTCGGACCATAAAGCGTTAAAGGAAGGTGATCGTCGCGCGTTGCCTCAATTTCAACCCCCATGAGACGCAGTGGATCAAGGATACGTCCCATTGGACGTTTAGAGAGAGAAGAATCACCAATAAAGGTTGTTTTCATATGATACGGACCAACCATTCCCATAACCAAACGAGCACCTGTTCCAGCGTTTCCAAAGTCTAAAGGTTTTTGTGCAGCTAAAAGGCAACCATTCCCTGTTCCTCGTATGATCCAGAAGTCTTCTTTTTTAATAATACAGGCACCCATAGCTTGCATAGCAGCAGCTGTATTGAGTACATCAGCGCTTTCAAGTAATCCATGAATATATGTCTCACCACTTGCTAATCCTCCCAATATAAGAGAGCGATGAGAGATTGATTTATCTCCTGGTATTTGAATTTTTCCAGAGAGACTACTCGATTTATAGGTGGTTATAGGGATTGCTTTTTGCATGGAAATTCTATTTAATTCTATCTAACTTTTATGAAATTGTGCATCCTTTAGCACATGCTTTAAAAGACGTCATGAAAAAATCACTGTGGAACAGTGTATTTATCTTTGACAAAGGTATTATTTTTCGATTAAGCACCATAAAATTTATCTTTTAATGGAATAATAGTTAATCAAAGAGGCACGGCTTATGGCAAAACAAGAACTCGGAACTAAACGTGTTGATCCAGAAACAGGAAAAAAATTTTACGATCTAAATCGCGATCCTATTGTGTCGCCCTATACAGGAATTTCTTATCCGCGTTCTTACTTTGAAGTTGCAGCAGCTGAAGCAAATAATGAAGAAGAAGTTGATACTGAAGAGCTTGATACAGCACTTGAAAAATCTGCTTTTATGCTTCTTGAAGATGATGATGTGGATTCTAAAGATGACGATCTTCCTGATTTAGAAGATAGTGATGTAGATCTTGGTGATGATGATGATGATACATTTTTGTCTCATGATGGTGACGATGAAGATGATGACGTTACTGATATTCTCGGAGGCGGTGTTTCTAATGATGATGATGCTTAAAAGAAGTAAAAGAGGACATCTTTTCCATTAAATGTAAATTCTTCTTGATCTTCAAGTTTGATCGTTCTAGAAAAGCTGGAATTGTATACTGTCCTTTTGGGACAATTTGTTTTTATAGGGGCTATAGCTCAGCTGGGAGAGCGCTTGCATGGCATGCAAGAGGTCAGCGGTTCGATCCCGCTTAGCTCCACCAAAAGGGCTAACTGTTCTATCAAGGGAATTAATTATAATAAAAGATGTGTGCATCAATTTAAAAGGTTTATGTGCTCTGTAACCATTGATCCAGTAGCGCGTTCCTTGCTTTAATGCTATCATTATGCGTTTCTAATCATTTGTTGGATTGTAAAGTTTTACTTTACATAACAATGGAAAGAGATCATTTTTTATGCTTTATATAGAAATAAAAAAGGGGCTATTTAACTGACACCTTATATTTTCAAAGGACAAAATTTGAATCCTTCTTCACCACAAAATCATAATCTGTTAATTATCGATATCCTTTTAAAAGGTAAGAAGTTCCTAAACAAAGATTTGGGAATAGAAGACTAAGATATATTTTCCAATTATTGCGAATCAGGATTTTTGTTGAATATTTTTAGTCTTATCAGATATCCTAGCAATTTAAAAAATTATCCTCTTGAGTAGCATTCACCAACTCAATACTGAAGCATGTTAAATCTTAAATAATGTATTGTTATCATTATAAATTATTTATATTATTAAGTGATAACTCTAAACAAAATAAACTTCTCTCACCATAAGCCATAACGCATTGAATCAATAGGATTCCTTCCTTACACATCACAAACGATGTTGGAGGTGTAGGAGTAAAGCAGTACCATCATTATACTTTTCAATCCCTAATGTTGCAAAAATTCTTATATTTGAGAATGTATGTTCATAAAAAACATTTTTAGTCTTTTCTTTCACAGTTCTTATCCACATGCCCATTGTGCTTGTTATGTACAAGCCAATGGTTTTATTGATTCAACCTCAAGAGATCTGAAACGATAAAACCCTACGCCATTCGAGATTCTTACTTTAATATAAATAACGATATATTATCTTTATAAATCAATATGCTTAAACCATTTAAGAAAAAGAATTAAAATGCTTCTCATAAATATTCTCAAATGCAAAAGCTATCACAACATTGGAGGCTGACTTGTTACTTCATAGGCGCTACAAATCTTTCTCTGAATACTCCCTACCCTGAGTATTCATTGTGTGTAAAGTTGCATATACCTTATCATCCTATAAACGGGAGTGTTTTTACAATACAATAAGATAACTTCTTTCAATTAAGATGGACTGGATGGACGAGTATGTTTTATTTCATACAATACTAAATACACTTAGTTCTTTTGAAGACTGTATTGCCCTCTTTATACAAAATAACGTTTTTTCGTTTAATGCATTTCTCGTTTTTTTATATCGAATATTTTACCCTTTTTATAATGCCCGAATTGCATTTGTTTTAATTGCTATTTTATACGCTTAGCAAAGAAAATATTCATGTAATAATCAGCCAGTAATACGCATAATGAAAATAAAAATGATATTATATTTTAAAATTTTCATAATCTCTGGTACTTAGCCCAATGCGAAATGCCAGCGCTAAATAGAAGATAATTTCCATTGTAAATTTTTTAAACAAAGGAGGTAAAAATGTCGAGAGTATCTTCAAACACATTGTGTATTGCAAAAGCTTTCTGTCGCTTGAGTTTATTCTAAAGAAACAATTTATTTCATTGAACGATCGGAAAAACGACACTATTTTATCATATCATAAGGGTTTTTTCTTTCGAATAATTTCACCACATCAATTCTCTGATTGAGATTTTCAAAATCCTCCCTAACGCCATCCACATCTCTTTAATTGCTGTTCATAGAGTTTCGATATTCTCGCCATGCGCTGTGCTGCCTGTGAAAGTGCAACAGTGACATGCCCGCCACTACGCGCATAAGCACCATGTCCCATATGATAATTTAAATAAAGGCTATATGCATCATCAAACCTCACGCCATTGCGTTGAACACTTTGGCGATGATACCAAGCAACAAAATCAGCAGCATCTGCGAAATTCGTACGCCATGCAAAAGACTTTCCTGTAGAGCGAAGATACATTGCCCATGTACTGTCAAGCGCTTGAGCATAACCATAAGCTGTCGACCGACGCTTCCATGGGATAAAACCAAGTAGTTTTTTGCGTGGAGGACGTGCATTATGACGAAAACTTGATTCCATATTAATGGTTGCAAGAATAATAGGCATAGGAATCCCATAGCGCATTTCTGCCTTTTGAGACGCCTTTCCCCAATTATCAAAAAAACCATTTTTTTGTGCTAAAATAGCGCAAGCATTGTTTGTGTGAGTGGGAGTGGTTGTTGCACAGCCCCCTAGCAGAAACACCAATGCCCCTAAAAACAAAAGGTGTCGCATATTCTCTATTCCTCTCGTTTAAGAAATAAAACAAGATAGAGATACTAAAAAATGATTACCAATCAATAAAGAGCGTGATCTAACTTGTGATATTTAAGAAAATTGTTTTGCGTTATTCCTCATCAACTAAACGCAATGTTTGTGACTGAGCGGATGTTGTCATTTTTGTTGGCTCAGAGTAATTTTCTTTTAATTCGAAAGTTTCAATGCGATTTGCCCGTTTCATAATTTTGGAAGATGATATTAAAATTCCCTCTATATCTTCACCTGCTTTGTAAAAGTGCTTCTGTAGGGCGCGAACACGCATATCCATTCGTCCAAAATCTTCCATCAGTTTTGCCACTTCCGATTGAATTAAATGCGCTTGTTCACGCATCCGCGCATCTTTCATAATGGTTTGTACAACCTGGACAGAGAGCATCAACAAAGATGGTGAAACAATAATCACATGGGCTCTATTGGCTTTTTGTACCAATGCCTCAAAGTCCTCATAAATTGTTGCAAAAATTGATTCCGATGGCACAAAAAGGAAAGCAGTGTCATGGGTTTCTCCAGGAATTAAATATTTCTGCGCAATATCACGGATATGGACTTCCATATCGGTACGAAATTGGCGTTCTGCCTCTTGACGCTCTTGCGTTGATGCGGCTTTACGCATAGCATTCCAAGCCTCTAGAGGGAATTTAGCATCAACAACAAGAGAAGGTGCTTTATTGGGCATATGAATAAGACAATCTGGGCGCTTTCCGTTGGAAAGAGCAGCCTGAAAAGCATAGGCATTTGCTGGTAAGGCATCAGCAATAATTGCTTCCATCCGCCCCTGACCAAAGGTACCACGTGTCTGCTTATTACTTAAAATGGATTGCAACTGAACAACTTGTCCCGTAAGCGATTGAATATTATTTTGTGCCGCATCAATCACTGCTAAACGTTCTTGCAAACGATTCAAATTTTCATAAGTGGATTTAGTCTGTACCTGAAGTGTTTGACCTAAGCTTGTTGTCATTCCATTGAGTTGCTCACTGAGCGATTTATTCAATTCAGCTTGCCGTTGACCAAAAATTTCCGCCATCGTTTGCATTCGCCCTTGCATTTCAGCTTGTGTTTTTAGCAAGGTAGCCATCTGCATTTGTGCTTCACGTGCGCGTTCAGCAATTTCATTTTCCAAAAATGCTTTTTTTCGATGAGAATGTATCAGCATAAAAAATGCCAAACAGACAAGTGTAAATAAAAGTAAAACGATTAATTTAGAAAAAAACTCACCAGTGAGTATAGAAAAAAACGAATCAAACATAAATTGTAATATAACGCTCTTATGGTAAAAAAATGCAAGAATCCGTTATTCAATATTGACCAATAACAAACCTTTGATTAATCTCTTCTTATGCCAATAAGATCTTTAGTTATTTTACCTGATCCGATTTTACGGGAAGAGTCCAAACCCGTTGAGCAGGTCGATTCAGCTCTCCAAAAACTTGCGGATGATATGTTGGAGACCATGTATCATTCTAAAGGTGTTGGTCTTGCTGCTATTCAAATTGGTATACCACTACGTATGTTGGTTATGGATGTCTCTGGAAATTCTGAAGATGAGCAGAAAAAACCGCTTGTTATTATCAACCCTGAGATTTTATGGCTTTCAGATGAGCGCAATATTTATAAAGAAGGTTGTCTTTCTATTCCTGACTATTTTGCGGAAGTTGAACGCCCTAAACGTCTGCGTGTTCGCTATCAGGACCGTGAAGGAAAACAGACAGAAATTGAAGCAGATGATCTCTTGGCGACTTGCTTACAGCATGAAATTGATCATTTAAATGGGCGTCTTTTTATTGATTACATTTCAAAGATCAAACGCGATATGGTGATACGAAAATTTAAAAAACGCGCAAAAGAAAAAAACACACAGGAAGCAGTTTTGTAATGGCATTACGGTTAAGTTTTATGGGAACACCAGATTTTTCTGTTCCCATTTTACATGCTTTATTGAATGCTGGTCATGATGTTGTCGCTGTTTATAGTCAACCCCCTCGTCCAGCAGGACGTCGGGGGCTTAAATTAATCCCCTCAGCTGTTCACACGGTAGCAAAAGAAAAATCTATTCCTATCTTTACGCCTCAAACACTTAAAACAGCCGAACAACAAGAAAAATTTGCAGCACTTTCTGTTGATGCTGCTATTGTCGTGGCTTATGGACTCCTGTTACCCAAAGCTATTCTCGAAGCACCGCGTTTTGGTTGTTTTAATGCCCACGCTTCACTCTTACCACGTTGGCGTGGTGCTGCACCTATTCAACGAGCAATTATGGCCGGTGATAAGGAAACAGGTATCATGATCATGAAAATGGATGAAGGACTTGATACAGGACCTATTGCTCTTTCTCGTTCTCTCCCTATTACTGATAGCGCCACCAGCGCTGAGCTTTCAAATAAACTTTCAAATATAGCCGCAGAACTTATGATAGAAGCTCTATCAACTCTTGAAAAAGGACAACTTAAACTGACCCCACAATCAGAGGAAGGCATCACCTATGCAGCCAAAATTAGGAAAGAAGAAACCCGCATTGATTGGACAAAACCTGCAGAGTTTATTCATAGGCATATTCGCGCGCTCTCTCCCTCTCCTAGTTGCTGGTGCAATATGAATATCGGTGGACGAGAAGAACGCGTAAAAATTATTGAAAGTCGCTTAACAACAGGAGCTTCTTTTGAAATTGGGAGGATAGAACCAAATTCTTTGATTATTCATTGTGGACAAGGACGGATAGAAATAACCTCTCTCCAAAGATCTGGCGGTAAAATTCTTGATAGCGCAACATTCTTGCGAGGCGCTCAT
This sequence comes from Bartonella sp. AP40SXNS, assembly GCF_042195825.1. NCBI lineage: Bacteria > Pseudomonadati > Pseudomonadota > Alphaproteobacteria > Hyphomicrobiales > Bartonellaceae > Bartonella > Bartonella sp. AP40SXNS. The sequence goes on along the minus strand of NZ_JBHIPB010000001.1, from coordinate 216,626 downwards.
ATTTCTGCTGTTTTTTAATATGCCACGTTTTAAACTCACTCTTGAATACGATGGTTCAAATTATGCTGGTTGGCAGCGTCAAGTGGAGCTTCACACGATACAAGGAGCTCTTGAACAAGCGATTTTTTACTTCAGTGGACAACAATTGACCATAACAACAGCAGGACGAACGGATGCAGGGGTGCATGCCACGGGACAAGTTGCCCATGTTGATTTTGAAAAAAACTGGCCCCCCCATACTGTGCGTGACGCACTCAATGCTCTTTTACGTAAACAGGGAGAAGCGATTTCAATCCTAAACGTACAAAATGTCCCTGATGACTTTGATGCACGATTTTCCGCTGTAAAGCGCCATTATCTTTTTAAAATTCTCAATCGCCGCTCTCCACCAGCTCTAAATGCCAAACGCGTATGGTGGATACCAAAACCTCTTAATGCTGAAGCTATGCATGAAGCTGCGCAAAAGCTTGTTGGACAACATGATTTTACAACTTTCCGTTCAGCACATTGCCAAGCCAAAAGCCCTATTCGTACCCTTGAACGCCTTGATGTTCAAAGAGAAGGAGAGGAAATCTTCCTTTATGCACAAGCTCGTTCTTTTCTTCATCATCAAATCCGTTCATTCGCAGGAAGCCTCATGGAAGTGGGTATTGGACGTTGGACAACACAAGATCTTGAAGCAGCTCTTCACGCTAAAGATCGCAAACGCTGTGGTGTTGTTGCCCCCCCCTCAGGACTTTATTTAACCAAAGTAGAATATTAATGATCCTTCAAGCGTTAACGCCTCAAAAACTGTTAAGGCAGCATATAAAAAGAACGAATTTCTTCAAACGCTTCTGCTGCTGTATTGACAAATTTCACAAAATTAACATCACTGGGAGAGATCGTACCTTGTGCAGATAGATACTCAAAGTTGATAGCATTGCTCCAAAATTCTTTGCCAAACAATAAAATTGGTACCTGTTTCATACGCCCCGTCTGTACTAAAGTTAACGTCTCAAACAGTTCATCCAGAGTCCCAAATCCTCCAGGAAAAATGGCTAATGCTTTCGCTCGTAATAAAAAATGCATTTTTCGCATCCCTAAATAGTGAAAATTAAAACACAAATGCGGCGAAACATATGAATTAGGCTCTTGCTCATGCGGTAAAATAATATTCAAGCCAATTGTTGGAGCCCCAACATCACAAGCACCACGATTTCCCGCCTCCATGATCCCTGGTCCGCCCCCCGTAACAACCACAAATTCACGATATTCTGTCGTAGCAGAATAAAGTGAGCACAAACGCGCAAACTCTCTTGCTTCATCGTAATAATGTGACATAGCACGCAAATTTTTCTTTTGTGTTTCATTTTTTGCTGCCCACGCAGCTTGCCTAGGTTCAGGAATGCGCGCACCACCAAACAAAACAACTGTCGATTGAATATTATATTCTTTAAGAGTTATTTCCGGCTTTAAAAATTCAAGACCAATACGTTGTGAGCGCAGCTCTGGACGCATCATAAACTCTTGATCGATATAGGCTAAACGATAAGTAGACGAACGCACCTGTGCTGAATTAGAAACTTTATGTATTTGTTGTAGAGCATCCTTCGTATGGAGAAGTGGTGTCCAGTTTTCTTGCTCTGCTTTTCTTTTTTCTTTACAGCCTTTTTTCATGCACCTGTCCTACTTCCTCATCGTTTTATTGACTGAAAACATTTCTTCGCGTAAGTCATAGAGAATAAATCTTGAAGCTTTCAACTTGTTTAACGGAACTATGTTCATGATCAATCTCACACAACTTGAAATCATTATCGAAAAAGCATTTGATGATCGTGATTCTATTGATACTACCACAAAAGGTGAAATTCGTGAGAGTGTCGAACACGCATTGAATCTTCTCGATAAAGGTGCAATTCGCGTCGCAGAACGGCAAAAAAACGGACAATGGCATGTTCATCAATGGTTGAAAAAAGCTGTTTTGCTCTCTTTTCGGCTTAACCCTATGCAAATTATTGCCGGTGGTGTAAATGGAACACATTGGTGGGATAAAGTTCCTTCAAAATTCTCTGGTTGGCAAGAGGCAGATTTTAAAAGTGCTGATTTCCGTTCCGTTCCTGGAGCCATTGTACGTCATTCTGCTTACATTGCACCCAATGTTATATTGATGCCATCCTTTGTCAATCTCGGCGCCTTTATCGATGAAGGAACAATGGTTGATACATGGACCACCGTTGGTTCTTGTGCACAAATTGGTAAACATGTTCATCTTTCTGGCGGTGTTGGTATTGGAGGTGTTTTGGAACCCCTGCAAGCAAATCCAACAATCATTGAAGATCACTGCTTTATCGGTGCACGCTCTGAAATTGTTGAAGGCTGTATTATTCGTGAAGGCGCTGTTTTAGGAATGGGAGTCTTTATTGGAAAATCAACAAAGATTATTGATCGTACAACAGGTGAAATTTTTATTGGTGAAGTACCAGCCTATTCAGTGGTTGTACCGGGTTCTCTCCCTGGAAAACCTTTACCAAATGGTGAAGCAGGCCCAAACCTTTATTGTGCTGTTATTGTAAAACGCGTTGATCAAAAAACACGAGAAAAAACATCCATTAATGATCTTTTACGTTCTTAGACACAAGATTAATGCATAATAATATTTTCTCGTTTTTTAACTTGAATAATAACCTCGAATACAAGGATTCTCTCATTTCAAATCCTTTCATAGTGAATCAATCACTATCATTTCCTTGCTCGTCACAAATGCTGTTGGTGTGTGGGTAAGAAACACTTCAAGAAAAGAGTGAAATACCTTTAATGAATTCTCTCTATCGCCAAGAGCTATCATAATATTTTGAGCTGAAAAAGAGTATGATGGGTGCGCTTTGCACCTTTCTGACGCATAAAGATGTGGCGCCAAATGGGTTTCATGTAATTTACAATGAATTTCACATTATATTTTGTTGCAGCCCCCGTTGTGAAATGAAGTTTGATGTATTGAGAGATGTTTCTTTGAAACAAGTGCAACAAACGTGCAATACAACAAATGTATTTTGTTTAAAGCATTCTGTTTTACATGAGAAAGTGACACCATTCGCAATACACAAAAACATGAAGCACAGTGCGATTCTATTTAAAAGTGTTCTTTAAGCACCTGAACCAATCGACAAAAGCAAAAGCGCAACCAATGAGAGAAAATATTCCTTTTTCCATTATTTATTCATTTTGAGCGCTTGGATAAAGGCCGATTGTGGAATTTCTACTTTTCCAAATTGGCGCATCCGCTTTTTGCCTTCTTTTTGCTTTTCCAAAAGTTTGCGCTTACGCGTAACATCACCCCCATAACATTTCGCTGTTACATCTTTACGCAAAGCACGAATTGTTTCGCGCGCTATAACCTTACCACCAATAGCCGCTTGAACTGGAATCTGAAACATATGCTGAGGAATAAGATCTTTCAGTTTTTCACACATGGAACGCCCGCGCTTTTCTGCAATCGTGCGGTGCACAAGCATAGACAATGCATCTATAGACTCTCCATTTACCAAAATAGACATTTTAACTAAATCACCTTCTGCATAATCTGTCATTTGATAATCAAAAGAAGCATAACCCTTTGAAATCGATTTTAGCCGATCATAAAAATCAAAAACAACTTCATTCAGTGGTAAATCATACGTTACCATAGCACGAGTTCCAACATAGGACAAACCAACCTGTACCCCGCGCCGCTCTTGGCATAGTTCTAAAATTGACCCAAGATAATTATCAGGAGTCATGATTGTCGCCCGAATCCATGGTTCTTCTATGGAAGAAATTTTAACCACATCCGGCATATCTGCTGGATTGTGCAACTCTTTAACAGAACCATCATTCATATTCATGCGATAAACAACCGAAGGTGCTGTCGCAATTAAATCCAAATTAAACTCACGCTCTAACCGCTCTTGAATAATTTCAAGATGCAGAAGCCCCAAAAAGCCACAGCGAAAACCAAAACCCAAAGCCGCGGATGTTTCCATTTCAAAAGAAAAACTCGCATCATTTAAGCGTAATTTGCCCATGGCTGCACGCAAATCATCAAAATCGGCAGCATCAATTGGAAAAAGTCCACAAAAGACAACCGGTTGCGCCGGCTTAAAACCAGGCAAAGCATTTTCACAAGGACGACGCTCTTCAGTAATCGTATCCCCAACCCGTGTATCTGCTACCTCTTTGATAGAAGCAGTGATAAAACCAATCTCACCTGGTCCTAATTCATCAACTTGTACCATTTTAGGTGTAAAAACCCCAACGCGCTCAACTGGATATTTTGCTCCTGTACCCATCATACGAATGGTTTGGCCTTTTTTTAAAATACCATCTATCACCCGTACCAAAACAATGACACCAAGATATGCGTCATACCAGCTATCAACCAACATTGCTTTCAAGGGATTTGCAACATCGCCTGTATGTGGAGGTGGTAATTGTGCAACAATTGCCTCCAAAACATCAGGAACACCCAAACCTGTTTTTGCTGATATTTCTACTGCTTGAGATGTATCAATGCCTATCACATCTTCAATTTGTTCTTTAACTCGCTCAGGTTCTGCTGCTGGAAGATCAACTTTATTGAGAACAACAACCAACTCATGGGAATTATCAATGGCTTGATAAACATTTGCTAACGTCTGCGCCTCTACGCCTTGGCTTGCATCCACCACCAACAGAGAACCTTCACAAGCTGCCAGTGAACGCGAAACCTCATAAGCAAAATCCACATGACCTGGTGTATCCATAAGATTTAAAATATAGGTTTCACCATTCTTTGCCTTATAGTGTAAACGTACCGTTTGTGCTTTAATAGTAATTCCACGTTCACGCTCAATATCCATGGAATCGAGTACTTGTTCTTTCATCTCACGTGTTTCAAGCCCACCTGTTATTTGAATCAAACGATCAGCTAAAGTGGATTTGCCGTGATCAATATGCGCCACGATGGAAAAATTACGAATATAATTACGATCTATTGTCATATAAGGCGATTTAGCAAAGAATAATACAAAACGCAAAGACCAATTATGCTCCGGCTTCTATCAAAAGAATATAAACCTAAAAAGCTTCTCAAAACACAACTTTTCATAGACTAAAAAATGAGGCTTTTGTTTGCTAAATTAAATCCAAGGGTGCTAAAATGATCTTTTCACATCTTGTTTGATAACTCATATGCTGACATTATATAATAAGATATTAATTTATAAATATAATTTAGCATTATTTATATTGAATTAGAACCTTGAGTACCGTAAGATTCTCTCATTTCAAATCTGTATCTCTTGAATCAATTAAAATCACTTGCTTGCACATTACAAGCGGCATAAGTGTGTGGATAAAATTTATATAAGAAAGAACTAAAAATGGCTCTTATGAACCCGTTTTAATGCAAGAGCTGTCGGCAACACCCACGAGCTGGCAAATAGTGTGATGGTGCCGACTTACTTTTTCATAAGCGTAAAGATGGAGGTGCTCAATGGATTTACCGTTATACTATTATAGGCACCGTCGCGAAATGGGAGTTGAGAGCATTAAGAGATGTTTCTTTAAAACAAGCCCGTGAATATGCAACGCAATTATGGATGCGTATATCACTAAGGCTTGCAATAAAATTCGCAAGAAATGCTTTTTTATTTGTACGCAATAATCTGTTTTTTTCAGCAATCTTATAAAATAAAATGGATATTGAGAGAGATAATTTTCTTCTCAATGTTTAAAACTTTAGAAATAGGCTTTATTGAGTAAAGTTTTTATGCCCTTTTATATAACGCCTTTCTTCTTTCATTAAAGATAAAAAAACATCAAATCTCTTCTATTAATTTGTTAGTGCTTTGATTTGTAATGACTATTTATTGTTTTGCAATTTAAATGAAAACCCTGAATATCGCGAGCCTTTTTCATCTTAAGCTTGCTTATAGTAAATTAGTCAAATTTTTTACACATTACAAACAGAAGTGGACAAACAGGACTGGTGTGTGGATAAAGCCGTTTAAGGAATGAGTAAAATACCTCTTAATAAACTCTTTCAAGTACCAAAACTTGTCGTAATGGGAATTGATAAAGAAAATAATGCTATTAACTTTAACTTTTTATTTTAAGTAAAAATGGTGATATTTCATGGCCTTTATACATTTCACATGGACCATCAATGGGTACAACATCCATTGAAAAAATATGTCTTTTAAAAAAGTGCGTTAATGTACACCATTATGGGGGCTGCTTTGAGCGTTTCTATTTTGCATGGGAGTTAAAGAACAAAAGGAATAACGTGCGACAGTGCATAGTTTTCATTATTCAAAAATATTACCGTAGATGTTTTTGAAAGTTGTTAAAGCCGAATTTAAAAATGATCGTAAAGATGCGTATTAATTTTCACTTTTACAACTTAATGCTTAGCTCAATGAAGTTTGTTTTTCCTTTTCAGAGGTTAGAAAACAGATAGAAGCATACTCTTGCTCCAATTTGGCATGCAAAAGCTGGAATAATTTATAGAATTCTTAATCATCTTAATATTAAAAAAACTTTAAAAATGAAAACTCTACAAGCAAAAATCTCGTGCAATAAAATCATAATAAAAAAATGTATAGCTAATCAATTTTTTTAATTGCTTTATTTTTTTTACGCCATTGTGAAGGTTGTAATTCAGCCACAATGATCCCAATAAGAATAAGCAAACCGCCCAATAAAGCTAAGGGAGATAAACGTTCTCCAGCCAAACGCCCAACAATACCAGCCCATACCGGTTCACCTGCGTAAATGAGTGTCGCACGCGTAGGGGAAATAGACTTTTGTGCCCAATTCATAGCTAATTGAATGATGGCACTCATTAATGCCAATCCTATACCAATATTAAACCACACCCACGAAAATTCAGGAATGCTTTCACCCATCAAAGGCATACAAGCAAATGAAAAAAAACCACTAAAAAATAACTGAATAATGGTTACACGCCGACTATCAACCTTGTTCGCAAAAATTCCGATGAGTATGACTTCTCCAGCAATCGCTAATGCACCTAACAAAGTCAAAATTTCACCTTTTGAAAAATCAAAACTTCCAGGCTTTTGTCCTGAAATGAATACAAGCCCAATAAAAGCGAAAACAATACCAATCCAACATGCTAAACGGGGAGGTTTTTTAAACACAATCCATTGCAAGATTGGAACCATCGGTACATAAAGCGCTGTGATAAAAGCCGACTGACTACTAATAATCGTTTGAAGTCCAGCAGCTTGAAAAGCATACCCCAAAAACATGGCTAAACCAATCGCCATCCCAGCAAAAACTTCATAAACAGTTATCCTTTTTATAGAGCGCCAAAAAATTGCCCCACATATAAGAGATGCAACAATAAAACGAAATCCAACAAAAAATAGAGGACCGCTATAGCGTACCGCAATGTGAATGACTAAAAATGTAATGCCCCACAATATTGTCGCAGCAAATAGTGCCAATTCTGGTTTACTTAATAAAGGATATTTAAACTGTTTTATACTTTTCATGAAAAGCCTTCTCCTTCAATTTTCCGCACAATTTATGAAACAATAAGCGTTCCAATTCCCTGTTCGGTAAACAGTTCTAGTAAAACAGGATGAGGGGTTTTACCGTTTAAAATGACAACACCTTCCACACCATTTTGAAGGGCTTTTATACAAGTCTCTACTTTTGGGATCATGCCTCCTGAAATTGTTCCATTTTTGATAAGTTTCTCAGCTTCAGAAACTGTCAATTCTTTTAAAAGTTTACCCTGTTTATCCAAAACACCAGGAACATCAGTGAGAAATAAAAGGCGTTTAGCCTCTAATGCACCAGCAATAGCTCCAGCAAAAATATCAGCATTAATATTGTAAGTTTTACCATCGCGTCCTGGAGCCACAGGAGCAAGAACTGGTATCATTTCAGAACACGCTAAGAGATCTAGCAATGTGCGATCAACTTCAATAGGCTCACCAACAAACCCCAAATCTAAAACACGTTCAATATGAGAATCAGGATCAATGACAGTTTTATAAGCCTTTTCGGCAAAAACCATATTGCCATCCTTGCCGCATAATCCTATTGCCCATTCACCCTCAGCGTTGATGAGAGCAACAATTTCTTTGTTTATGGATCCCGCTAAAACCATTTCAACAACTTCAACAATCCGTTCATCGGTTACCCGTAAACCGTTTTCAAATCGTGATTCAATCCCCATTTTCATTAAAATTTTAGCAATTTGAGGTCCACCACCATGAACAACAATAGGATTAATCCCTGATTGCTTTAATAGAGCAATATCACGCGCAAATGCTCTTCCCAAAGCGGGATCACCCATAGCATGGCCGCCATATTTTACCACGACCGTTTCATTTTCATATTTTTGCATATAAGGTAAAGCAGACGATAAAAATGCTGCTTGTTTTTCCAAAACATCTACATCATCGTTTTTAGCATCATCCATCAATAGAGCCTCCTCATCACTTTTTACCATCTCTTAATGAAACTTAGGAAAAGTGAAAACAATAAAACCAAGCTTTACTCTATCCATCCCCCTGAAAATCGTCAATTTTCTTTTAATTTACGAAGATGAAACACAAAAAATATCCTTTAAAAATTGACCGTAAAAAATTAAACAAAATAGGTGTCAAAAAACGTCATTACTTTATGATCTTATGTATAAAATTGAAAAGCAAAATTTTGAAAATTTTTTAAGCGACGCCCTATATTCAATTCATTAATTTATACCTATGGATACTTAACAATGAATAGAAATATATACAACCATTGATTTTATAAGATAAAAGCAAAATTTTCTTATCATAATAAAATTAACCTATCGCCAAGATAAGAAACCACTCAACCGCTTTAGTAACCTATCTCAATTTTTCTTTAATGAAATTGTCAAACGAAGTTCGACCGGAGACTATAACTTTGGTTTTTAAAATTTGACTTTTTTCAATCATTAAACATGAGAAAATGTCAATTAAATATCCCTTTATGAAGAATTATAATACGTTGATTTATAATAATAATTTTATATATTTATAGCGTAAAACCCTAAATGAGAAGTCTGAATATAAGAATATTTTGTCATTTTAACTCTCACATTTCAAATCAATAAAAACCGTTGGCTTGTACGTTACAAATGAACTTGGTATTATAAATACTATAGAAAGCTTAAAATACCTCTTATTAATGCTCTCAATAGCAAAAGATGCAGCAATGTTTGAAACGAGGAATGATAGTGTCAACTTACGCATACATGAGCGTAAAAAGAGTGGTGTACAATGAAGTTTTATACCCTTTCAAGCACCATCGCATGCAATCGGGGTACATCCATTAGGAAATGTTGCTTCAAAATAAGCGTATAGATTTGTAACACAATGATCTTCTGTATGGGCGTAAGAGATTTACCTCTATTAAAGATCGCGAAAACAAAAGCGTGAGGGACTATGTATTCCATTATTAAATACTACTTTGAATATTTCTGAAAGGCGCAAAGCTAAGTGAAAAAGAGGTGGCAAAGCTTGAATTTTCTACTTTTATGCTTTTATATTCTCCTCAACTTTAGCTATATCCTCGTTGCAAAAATTACTTAAACAGATATATACAATACTCTTGTTTCACTCCGACATAAAAAAAGTTGCAACAGTAAAGAACATACTGAACTGCCTTAATATTTATCCATTTATCTCAAACATAGTGCTCTATGAGATCTGAATTGATTTACAGATAACAGCAAAAGTAAGCGCTTTATTAAAATACAAAACCAAATCCACAATCTAAAAAGACATGATTACTGCTAAAAGCTGAGATAAGGCATGTAAAAGTTATTTTGAATAAGGATAACCCGTATTTTAAGGAAAGCAGTGGTTTAAGGCTATGAAAATGCCAGAAATAAAATCGGTTATAAGAAGTTGATACTTTATTTGAAAAGATGAATTGCCTAACAGCTTATTTAGCGTTTCTTGGCAAGCTGCTAACTATTTTATAGTTTTATTTATAGAGCCTTTAAAAAGAAATTTTGAGTGAAAAAATAAATACAAAAAATACTGAATTCATAAAGACAGCCATCATGACACCGGCAATATTTATTATCAATCACTCAATTGCGTTCTTATATGGATAAGCCCTTTTTAAAATGTCATAGACATTCAAAAATAAGACTTATCCATAAAACTCATGAAATATAAAAACTATCAGCAGCAGGAGTTTATCCTAAATTAGCTGTCTCTCTCTTTTCTTTTTAAAGAAAAAAATGCTTTTCAAAGATAATGAGACAATAGAACACTTAATGAAAATAACTTTCCCACAGTTCTCTCTAATTATTCTGAGAACATTCACATATTTTAACCAGAAATATTTTCAAAAAATTCTTTCATCCGTGAAAAAAAACCATGTGATTGCGGTGAATTTTCATGATTTGAGAGCTTTTCAAATTTTTGCAACAATTCACGTTGTTCTTGCGTTAATTTCTGCGGTGTCTCAATCGTGATATGGATGTAAAGATCACCCCTTGCTTGCTGACGGCGCAACATGGGCATACCTTTGCCTCTAAGGCGGAATTGACGTCCATTTTGTGTTCCTTCTGGGATCTTAACACGTGCTTTAACACCATCAAGGTCGGAAACTTCAAACTCTCCTCCTAAAGCAGCTGTTACCATTGAAATAGGAACGCGACAGTGAAGATCTGCTCCTTCTCGCTGAAAAAACTCATGCGGTTTAATGGAAAGAAAAATATAAAGATCACCATTGGGGCCACCACGAATACCAGCATCACCCTCACCAGAAAGGCGAATACGCGTTCCATCTTCAATACCAGCTGGAACATTTACGCTCAATGAACGTTTTTTCTCTATACGCCGTGTCCCCTGACATTTGGGGCACGGATCGGTAATAGTTTCACCCCGTCCATGACATGTAGGACATGTCCGCTCAATAGAAAAGAAACCTTGCGCAGCACGCACACGTCCAGATCCATGGCATGTTCCACAAACTTGTGGCTTAGAGCCCTTTCTCGCTCCTGATCCTTCACAAACATCACACGTAACGGAACTGGGAATATTAATTTCTGCAGTTTTTCCTGAAAATGCCTCTTCTAAAGTCACTTCCATATTATAACTCAAATCTGCACCACGTTCGCGACTATCACCACGCTTACGGTGGGTCCCTCCCATAATCTCACCAAAAAAGTCTTCGAAAATATCCGCAAATCCACCACCAGCAGCAAAACCACTAAAGGGATTTGCTCCCCCTTGACCACCACTATTTTCAAAGGCCGCATGGCCAAATCGATCATAAGCAGCACGCTTCTGGGGATCTTTAAGAACTTCATAGGCTTCGCCAATTTCTTTGAATTTTCGCTCTGCCTCTTTATCCCCCGCATTGCGATCAGGATGATATTGCATTGCCAACTTACGAAAAGCAGATTTCAACTTTTTATCATCACATTCGCGAGTCACGCCAAGAATTTCATAATAGTCAACCTTCATCATGTATTCCTGATAATTTTTCTGTCATCCAACTTTATGGATAATATTGCTTTTAATTTATATTTTTAGCAACAAAGTTGCAACTTATCTCAAATAATAAAGCCCAGCCTTATATTTCAAAGGCCGGGTTTATAAATTAATCAACACATACGCTGACACTATTTCTTCTTATCATTAACTTCTTCAAAATCAGCATCGACAACATCATCATTCTTTGTTTCTGTTTCAGTATCCGCGCTCGCTGCTTGTGAAGCTTCATACATAGCCTGTCCAAGTTTCATACTGACTTCTGCTAATTTTTGCATCTTTGTTGCTATCTCTTCCGTATCACTGCCTTCAAGCGCAGATTTCAAATCAGAGATTGCTGTTTCAATCTGTCCCTTTTCTTCAGCTGATACTTTATCGCCATATTCATTGAGCGACTTTTCAGTTGAATGAATAAGAGCCTCCGCTTGATTTCTAGCTTCAACACCTTCACGGCGTTTTTTATCCTCAGCCGCGTGCTCTTCTGCATCCTTTACCATTTTTTCAATATCAGCATCACTTAAACCACCTGATGCCTGAATACGAATTTGATGCTCTTTCCCTGTTCCCTTATCCTTGGCCGAAACATTAACAATACCATTCGCATCGATATCAAAAGTAACTTCAATTTGAGGTATACCACGTGGTGCTGGAGGAATACCAACAAGATCAAATTGAGCCAATAACTTATTATCACTTGCCATTTCCCGTTCACCTTGGAAAACACGAATCGTTACAGCACTCTGGTTATCATCAGCTGTCGAAAAAACTTGCGATTTTTTCGTCGGGATAGTGGTATTGCGCTCAATAAGGCGTGTGAAAACCCCACCCAAGGTTTCAATACCCAAAGATAAAGGTGTTACATCTAGCAGCAATACGTCTTTGACATCGCCTTGCAATACACCTCCTTGGATGGCAGCGCCCATTGCAACCACTTCATCAGGGTTAACGCCTTTGTGTGGATCCTTACCAAAGAAGTTCTGCACAACTTGCTGAATCTTAGGCATACGTGTCATACCACCCACTAAAACAACTTCGTCAATCTCACCAGCCTTTAATCCAGCATCTTTCAACGCAGCTTTACAAGGTTCGATGGTACGCTGGACTAAATCGTCAACGAGAGATTCAAATTTTGCCCGAGTCAATTTCATTGTTAAGTGCTTGGGACCTGATTGATCTGCCGTGATAAATGGTAAATTAACTTCTGTTTGCTGTGACGAAGAAAGCTCAATCTTTGCTTTTTCTGCTGCTTCTTTTAAGCGCTGTAAAGCCAGTTTATCATTTTTCAGATCAATTCCTTGCTCTTTTTTGAATTCATCGGCAAAATAACCGACCAAGCGCATGTCAAAGTCTTCACCCCCTAAAAATGTATCCCCATTGGTTGACTTAACCTCAAAAACGCCATCTCCAATTTCAAGGACTGAAATATCAAATGTACCACCACCAAGGTCGTAAACAGCAATTGTTTTTCCGTCCTTTTTGTCCAAACCATAAGCTAAAGCAGCAGCAGTTGGCTCATTAATAATCCGTAAAACTTCAAGTCCAGCAATTTTACCTGCATCTTTCGTGGCTTGACGTTGCGCATCATTAAAATAAGCAGGAACCGTAATAACGGCTTGTTCAACTTTTTCACCAAGATAAGATTCTGCTGTTTCCTTCATCTTTTGCAAAATCATAGCTGAAATTTGTGACGGAGAATATTTCTTTCCCGCCTCTTCAACCCATGCATCACCATTGTCACCTTTAACAATTTTATAAGGAACAAGCGCTTTATCTTTTTCAACCATAGGGTCATCAAAACGGCGCCCTATCAAACGTTTAACTGCAAAAACTGTCCCTTCAGGATTTGTCACCGCCTGCCGTTTAGCAGGTTGCCCAACAAGCCGCTCCCCCCCATCAGTAAAGGCAACAACGGAAGGTGTTGTTCGCGCTCCTTCTGAGTTTTCAATAACTTTTGCATTTTTGCCATCCATAACAGCCACACAAGAGTTCGTTGTCCCCAAATCAATACCAATTACTTTTGCCATATTATAATCTCCATTCAGCAAGCTACCTCAACCTTCATAAAGCATCTTTTTAAGATAGCTCCTCATAACACCTAAAGCCCGTATATTGCTTCAAGCAACATAAATAATAATAAACTGCAAGTCGCAACAAGCCTTGCTGCCTCGTATATAAGAACAGGCTTTTATTGCTACAAGAGAATAATGAGAGAAACATCTCCAAAATAAAAAAATTATTTTAAAATAGGCACTCTAATGACCCATAAATACCATATTTATGAGAGACTTGAGAGCATAATATATTTTTCTTGCAATTCTCAAAAAATATATCTTTCTATAAAAATTAAAAAATAAAAGAATGATTGCACTCTCGCTCTTGATCTTCTCATCATTGATAAAATCGTACTCACGTAAAAGCTTTTTAAAAGGCGAATAATTTATATCACAAATATTATAGATTTTTCTTGGACTAAAATAGTCATCATATCTAATGCTCATATCAGTAAAGGTATTATCTATCAATCTCCTTTCAAAAATTCTCCCTCTAACGGTCTCATTGTTTGCGGCTATTTGAAATCTGTGCTTTAAATTCACCTAAAGCGTTTTTTCTTAACTGTATAATTTTGAACTTTGAAAATATATAAAAATACCTCTGTATAAACGCTTTAAAATGCCAAAAGCTGTCATAATATTAAAAATTGGTAAAGTGGTTAATGATTGTTCTGTATTATATCTTCATTAAGTAAAATAGTAGTGCATCATAGATTTTATACCATTTGCAAATACTATTTATGAGATGAACACGGAAGCGTTAAGAGGTGTGTTGTCATTGTAAATCTTACTGTCTTCTTTTAAATTTCAAGAATTCTATGATTTTTATATTCAAATCAATTTCATTTTAGTATTTCTTTCTTTTATTTTAAATAAAAGCTCTGCTAAAATAAAAAATATTCAAAGTGTGAATCTTATGAAGGAGGGTAAATCAATGATGACATCTATTATTAAGAAAATAACAAATCTCATCTTTAAGAATATAATACATACACAATATCCATATAAAAAGGTTATCATAAATATCGTGTGTACTCTTCTCTTTGCTGGTATAATCCTGCCAGCAGGTGCTCAGCAATATAAACTTGGCGACATAGAAATTCTCAATCCTTGGACACGCGAAACACCTAGAGGTATAAGAGTTGGTAGCGGTTATCTCTACATTATTAATCACAGTAATACCCCAGACCGTTTGGTTTCTATTTCCACAAACGGAGTAAAAACAACAGAGATACACTCTATGGCTGTCGTTAACGATATTATGAAAATGGAAAAAATGCACAATGGCATTGAAATTCCGGGAAATGGCGAAATCACGCTTAAGCCTGGCGGTGATCATATTATGTTCATGGGGCTTTCACAACCATTTAAGTTAGGTGATAAAATTAGCGCAAAATTAACATTTGAGAAAGCAGGAACCATTGATGTTGATTTCTCTGTAAACGCTATGAAAGTACCATCACCTTCTAAATCCTCTCCTGTTCACTAAGCTCCTTTTATTATAAATACACACTTTATAAAATGAAGAAGTGTGAAATTTTTTACGCTTCTTTATTTTTTGTTTAATGCCATCAGTAAAAAATTATCCCCTTTGATGAATTAACTATGGTCAATTTCAGGAATACGTAAAACTTGACCAGGATAAATTTTATCGGGAGATTTTAGCATTGGCTTATTGGCTTCAAAAATAAATGTGTTTTTATTACCTTGCCCTTTTCCATAAACCTCTTCAGCAATTTTCCAAAGATTATCACCAGATTTAACCTCATAAAAGCGAGAAGTTTTTCTAGGCGTTGTATCTATAACCTTTAATTGATCAACATCTACAGAAGAGATACCTTGTGAATTGCCAACAACCAGCAGTGCTTTTTCAAGTGTTTCCCTATCTGGAACTTCACCGCTTAAAATAGCTTTACCGTCTTCAACTTGAATATTGACTTTTTCTGTACCGAGTTGAAAATGATCAAATGCTCTCTTAAAATCCTTTTCTTTTGGTTCATGATCCCCAATACCTAACTTTTCCCCTACAGTTTTAATAAAATTAAAAAATCCCATTACGACCTCATTTCGTGTAGCAGAAACAAATTTTTGTGCATATATTGCCACATTCTTTTCTTTGCTCTTAAAACACATAGGCAGATTTTCTAAACTTCAATAATCAAAACTACATCTGTTCAATTATGAGACAAATACAATAATAAACTTTGTAATAAACCTTGATAAAAAAAGCCTTTATGAAAATTTTCTCTCAAATGAAGGGATCTTAATAGACGTAGAAACATTATAAATTATGAAAGCAAAACAAGATTTTACAGTAATGACAAAAGGTTTTTTACTTTGCTACAATTTGTATCATATTTGTTTTGCAAAAAAAATATGAACTCCCATATAAATAAGTGTGGGTAATTTGCTACCACAGCAATAGAAAGGTCTAAGAAACCATGAAAGATACACCAACAATCACGCAAACGATCGTACTTGTTGATGATGATCGCAATATTTTGACATCTTTATCTTTTGCGCTTGAGACAGAAGGATATCGGGTTGAAAGCTATACAGATGGAGCATCTGCACTCAAGGGTCTCACACTTCACCCTCCACACTTAGCTATTTTTGATATTAAAATGCCCCGAATGGATGGGATGGAACTTTTGCGCCGTTTGCGTCAAAAATCTGATCTTCCAGTTATTTTTCTTACCTCTAAAGATGATGAAATTGATGAATTATTTGGTCTCAAAATGGGAGCTGATGATTTTATTACTAAACCTTTCTCCCAACGTCTTCTTATTGAACGAGTGAAAGCTATTTTACGCCGTTCTAATGCACGTAACCAACCGCTTTCTACAGGAACTTCTTCCACCTCTTCTCTCAAACGTGGAGATCTTGTGATGGATCAAGAACGCCACACCTGTACATGGAAAGATAAACCTGTTATTTTAACCGTTACGGAATTTTTGATTCTGCAAACCTTAGCACAAAGACCAGGAGTTGTAAAAAGTCGTGATGCTTTAATGGATGCTGCTTATAGTGATCAAGTCTACGTAGATGATCGCACCATTGATAGTCACATTAAACGTCTGCGTAAAAAGTTTAAACAAGTGGATGATGATTTTGCAATGATTGAAACACTTTATGGTGTAGGTTATCGTTTCCACGAGGTATAAAACTACTTTGTCGCAAAAATTTGAATGGCAATCAAATCGATGACAGACAATTCTCAACTGGAAACTTTACAAAAAACAACCGTTAATGGTACCTCCTCAACGCCATTTCTTATGTTCGCTGGTTTGCATCTTCGAACACAACGTCTCTTTAGACAATTGCTTTTTTCCAGCCTCACACGTCGCATTGTTATATTAAACATTGCTGCCCTTGCCGTTTTAGTTACAGGCATTTTATACCTTAACCAATTTCGCGATGGTTTAATTGAAGCAAAAATCAAAAGTTTATGTACCCAAGGAAAAATTATTGCTGGGGCTATTGCTGCTTCTGCAACAGTAGATACAAATTCTATCCTCATTGACCCTCAAAAACTCTTAGAGTTACAGACTGGTGAAAGCGTTACACCCGCTCCTCAATCAACCGATTCTTGGGATTTTCCTATTAACCCTGAGCAAGTTGCCCCTCTTTTACGGCGTCTTATTACACCTAAAACGACAAGAGCACGTATCTATGATCGTGATGCTACTCTCCTTCTTGATTCGCGCGTTCTTTATTCTAGTGGAGAAGTTTTTAGTTATGATTTACCCCCACTTAAAACAGAACAAAACATGTGGGATCGCCTTACTTCATGGTATTCAAGCGTATTTTATGGCAAAGGTATTGCTCTTGACAGAGAACAAACAAAAACCAGTGGTATTGCTTATCCAGAAGTGTACCGCGCATTAAACGGATCTCTTGCTACGGCTAAAAGACGCAACAGACAAGGGCAATTAATTGTTTCTGTTGCCGTTCCTGTTCAACGCTATCGCGCAGTGGTTGGTGCTCTTCTTCTTTCAACCACTGGTTCCGATATTGATAACATTGTAAAAGGCGAAAGACTGGTTATCTTTAAAGTTTTTGCCGTTGTAGGTAGCGTACTTTTGGTTCTTTCTCTCTTTTTGGCCCATACGATTGCCCATCCATTAAGTAAATTATCTGCCTCGGCTAATCGAGTGCGTAATGGCAATAATCAGCGTGTGGAAATTCCTGATTTTTCAATGCGTGAAGATGAAATTGGTCACCTTTCAACTTCTATTCGTGATATGACCAATGCCCTTTATATGCGTATTGAAGCCATTGAACGTTTTGCTGCTGATGTAAGTCACGAATTAAAAAATCCTCTCACCTCCCTACGCAGTGCTGTTGAAACGCTCCCTCTGGCTAAAAATGAAGAAGCACAAGAGAAATTGCTTGAAATTATTCAACATGATGTGCGCCGCCTTGATCGGTTGATTACAGATATTTCTGATGCATCGCGGCTCGATGCAGAGCTTGCACGAGAAACTGCAGAGATCGTTGATATGACACCGCTTTTGGAAAGTCTTGTTCATGCTGTTCAGGAAGTGTATCGTAATACGCAAACTATTGATATAAGCCTTAATATTGTCCCACGTCCTCATGGAAAAGCCTATCTTGTATTGGGACACGAACTCCGTTTAGGACAAGTGATTTCAAATCTTCTTGAAAATGCGCGTTCTTTTATTCCTCGGAATCGTGGCAAAATTTGCATTACTATGAAAAGTCATGCTTCAACCCTTATTTTAACCATTGAAGATAATGGCCCAGGTATTCGTTCAGAAAATATTGAACGCATTTTTGAACGTTTTTACACAGATCGACCAAATGAAGATGCTTTTGGACAAAACTCTGGACTTGGCCTTTCTATTAGTCGGCAAATCATCGAAGCTCATAATGGGACAATTACAGCCGAAAATATTATTGATCCTACACTTGGGAAGTGTAAAACTGGTGCACGTTTTACTATTATGCTTCCGCTTGCTAAATAAATCTTTTATCCAAAGTAAAAGACATGAAAACAAAATGTGAAATACTCCACGCAAATTGCCTGCAACTAGGCGGCAAGGGGCTGTTAATTATAGGTCCATCTGGATCAGGAAAATCAACCATCACCCTTTCTTTGCTTGACCGCGCTGAGTGGTCAAAACGTGAAGCGAAGCTTATCAGTGATGATTATACAATGTTGCGTGCGGAAAATGGAAAGCTTCACGGATACACTCCTGATAATTTAGAGGGCGGCATCGAGATTCGTGGCGTTGGTCTTTATATGATAGAATTTGAAAAGCACACAACTATCGATTGTGTTATTTTTCTCGGTCCGAAGTATGAACGTTTTTCCACAAATAAAACTTTTCAATTTGAAAATTTGCACATTCCTCTTTTAAAACTTCCCTCTCTTCGTGAAGCCGATTGTACAGCCATTTGTCAAGCTATTGAAGCATTTTTGTTTAGAAGAATATGGCAAAAATCTGTCTAATTTTTTTCTAAAGATAAAAAAATCACAATTTTTGCCTTTTTTTTGCAAATTTTTCTTGGCAGCAAGATAAAGCCTTGTACAATGTCTTTCCCACCAACTATGGTCGGGTCTTATTAGTTAACAGGAGTTTGCGTAAATGATTGGACTCGTGCTTGTAACGCACGGTGAGCTGGCTGTCGAATTTTTACATGCCGTGGAACATGTTGTTGGAGTACAAGAAAAGTTCGCAACAATATGCGTTTATCCCGATGACGATATAGATCAGCGCCGAGGTGATATTATAGCCGCAGTAACCGATACAGATACGGATCATGGCGTCATCATATTAACAGATGTGTTCGGTGGAACACCATCAAATATAGCTATTCCTGCTATTGAAAAAGGACGCGTTGAAATGATTGCGGGTGTTAATTTGCCCATGCTTATTAAACTGATTTCTATTCGCAAATGTCCTGATATTTCATTATCAGACGCGTTAAGAATAGCACAAGAAGCAGGGCGTAAATATATTAATGTACCAAGTATAATTTTATAGCGGATAATAAAATACCAATGTTTTCCAAAGATACCCTCCCATGTATAAGTCGTCATTTCAATATCTGTAATAAACGTGGGTTGCATGCACGTGCCTCTGCAAAATTTGTACAAACTGTTGACAATTTTAATGTTACTGTTGAAGTTGAAAAGGACGGAAAAATTGTTGGCGGATCATCAATTATGGGACTTATGATGCTAGCGGCTTCATCCGGTTGCAACCTTACCATTCGTGTTTCAGGACCAGAAGCAACAGATGCTCTTAATGCTCTTGAAAAGCTCATCAATAACAACTTTGGAGAGGAAAACTAGTGCTTTTTCATCATAAACAAGGATGATAATTCTTAGAAAATAGGAACTTTCCATCATTATTTTGAATTTTAATTTCTCTTCCCGCTTTTATACCAATATTCATATCCATTATAGATTGGTATAATTATCATAAATGTAAAAGCTTATAGTTATTTTGTTATGCAATAATTTTTTCCTTTTCCTAACATTATTTGGCCCATTTGAATAGTTTTGCGTATTATGGCTATTCCCCAACTTAATCATATAATTAGACCTTTACAGAAAAGAGAACTCTTCACCTTTGTATTAGAATATGCTTTATTTTAGGCTAAAGATAAATGTCAAAATAATTTCGCACATCAAAAATCTATCAACTTTCTTATTTTCTGCTCACTTTGTAGCTTTTATAATACACAAGTAATCTTCCATTGCACATCATTGTGATACAGATCATGAAAATGCAATTCTTATCAATGTCATAACCATTTTCTTAAAACGAATAAGCTTTGTAAGCTCATAATTATAGTAAGAATTCTTTAGACATTCTTTTTCTATACTATTGCCTTGTTTTCTGTGGTACGTGCCCCGCCCTTATTATCTATATTGCGCTTGGGATAACATCTTTCATTATAAGGAGATAATATCATGGATCGTCTATTTAGTGCTCTTCAGATTCCTCAACAAACAACAAAAGCCCTCATATCATTGCAAAATGGCTTACCAAAAGCGCAATGGATCAATCCGCAAAATTTTCATGTAACCTTATCTTTTTTTGGCGAAGTTGAAAGCTCCCTAGAAGATGAAATTATGCATACCTTTAACACTATAGAACTTCCTTCTTTTACGCTACAGATAAAGGGTTTTGAAGTTTTTAGTTCAGAAAATGCTCCCCATTCTCTTGTGGTTCGCATTGAACCTTGTGAAAAGCTTACTCTTTTACATGAAAAGATGCAATATATCCGGAATAAATTAGAGTTAAAGCCTGATGAAAGACTATTTATTCCGCATATCACTCTTGCACGAATATTTGATATTAATCTTAAAGATCTTTCTTCTTATCTATCTTCTCGAGATGATTTTTCGCTCCCTCCTTTTGAGGTTGATCATTTTGTTTTATTGTTATCGGCCTCTCCCTTAAATAAGACTCCCTATATTGTAAAAGGAAGTTGGGCGCTTCAAAGATAAAAGGGTGTTATAAACACCCTTTAAAAAAAGACTTCATATATATGTAATTGCAGGGAATACTGCATTTTATGTTGGAGATTTATTATTGATGTGTTTTAAGCCGAATCAGCTTCAACAGAAGCTTCTTTTGCTCCTCCTTTAGCTACACCCACTATAGCTGGACGTAGCACCCTTTCCCCGATAATATAACCTGCCTGAACCACTTGTTGAACAGTATTATCTGGAACATCAGCATTGGGAATTTCAAACATCGCTTGATGAAAGTGAGGATCAAATTTTTGCCCCTCTGGATGAATTTTTTGCACCCCATGACGTTCTAATGCTGCCATCATGGCACGTTCAGTCATTTCAACGCCTTCTGCTAATGATTTCAAACCAGCATCACTCTCCCGTGCACCTTCTGGAATCGCTTCCAAAGCACGATTGAGATTGTCAGAAACCGATAACATATCCCTTGCAAAATTAGCAATGGAATAAGCCTTTGCATCCGCCACATCTCGCATAGTACGGCGTCGAAGATTTTCCATATCTGCAACAAGACGTAAAAGTTGATCTTTCAATTCTTTATTTTCATCCTGCAAAGACGCTAAAAGATCACTAACCTCATTGCTTTCTGTTTCAACGACTTCGTGTTCCTCTGTTTTATGTGTTTTTAAAAATTCATCGGCTGCCTGTTTAAGTGTATTACGATCAGCTGGATTTTTTAAATCACAATTTTCAAATGAAGCGTCAGTAAATTTGTTTTTTTCATCAGACATAAAAATTTTATTCCTTCATAAGATTCGTTATTCTCGATATCGAAATTCTACAGACAAAAATCAAGGGGTATCGATGTATATAATACAATGAGCTTTTATAGTACAAATACTTACTTGCACCGTTTTAACGCAATAACTGTGACACAAGTTGAGCTGTATAATCAACCATGGGCACGATCCTTGCATAATTAAGCCGTGTAGGACCAATAACACCTAAAGCACCAATGACTCTTTGTTGTGAATCACGATAAGGTGCTACAACTAAAGAAGAACCAGAAAGTGAAAATAACTTATTTTCTGAACCAATAAAAATTCTAACCCCAGAACCTTCATCCGTTAAATCGAGAAGCTGTGCCATACTCTCACGCGTTTCAAGATCATCAAACAAATGGCGCAACCGTTCTAAATCTTCTTCTGCTTTTACATCTTCAAGCAAATTGCTACGCCCGCGAACAATGAGGTGTATTTTATGATCAGCATCTTCTCCTCCCCAAAGAGCTAATCCCGTTTCAACAAGATGATGCGATAAATCATCAAGTGCAGCCCGTGTTTCTGCACATAAGCGGGCAATTTCCCCTTTAGCTTCACTTAGTGTGCGCCCTTGGATATGGGCATTGAGAAAATTCGTTGCTTCCGTCAATTGTGCATGAGTAACCCCTTCTGGTAAATGAACAATACGATTTTCAACTTCACCTTGTTGAGTCACCAAAACGGCAAGAGCGTTCTCCCTATCAAGGCGCACAAATTCAATATGTTTCAATGTTCCTTCTTGTTTCGTTGCTAAAACAAGCCCTGCCCCACGTGATAGATCTGAAAGAACTCGGCTTGCTTGAACAAGAAAATGTTCAACCGATTGTGCATGACCAGCCTCTTTGACTTGCATTTCAATATTTTCTCGCTCTTCGTTTGGCAAATCACCCGCTTCCATAAATGCATCAACAAAAAAGCGTAAACCTGATTGTGTTGGCATTCGACCCGCAGAAACATGTGGTGCATAAATCAAACCGAGATGTTCAAGATCACTCATCACGTTACGAATCGTTGCAGGTGATAATGTCTGTTGCAAAAGCCGCGAAAGATTACGTGACCCTACAGGTTCCCCATCATTAAGATAAGCTTCAACAATATGGCGAAAAATATCACGCGAACGCTCATCAAGATATTTTAGTTCATTATCAATAGTTTTGTGTTTCATCACAATTGTTTCACTATTTTTAAAATCCTCATCTCTTATATAAGTTTTGCCAAGGTTTGGTCAAATAGTCTAAAGTAGTATAAAAACATATTATCCTATTGAGCTGTAAAATGCTACCTTTCAGAGTGATGCTTGATAAATTACGCAGGAAATATTTTTTGTTAGAGTGTATGAGAAATATTTAAGATAAGAGTTGATCTGTAAAGTGGTCTGCTGTAGGGACTTGTCAAAAGAATCTAGATTGATTAAAAACCGCTGTAAGTAGAAAATTTTACCCTTTAGAGCAAGCAGAAAATTGGAAATTTACCATAAAAATGCTATCATAAAAAAGACATGTCTTTCTTATCTTTGCAATATTATCTTCGTACAAGATAAAAATTTTTATTGGAACAAAATATCATTAAACGTGTAAAATAATCATATCATGTAAAATCAAGCAGAATGTGTGTGTATGAGCATTTAAACCGGTTTTTAGCACAAAAATAATTCCCCTTTCATTTTTGGAGAAATCTATATGAGAAGCATAGCAGATAAAAAACTTGTCATTGCTACACATAACACCGGAAAATTGCATGAAATCACTACTTTAATTACGCCTTTCGGTTTAATAATACAATCGGCAAAAGAACTGGGCTTGCCAGAACCAAAAGAAACGGGAAAAACATTTGAAGAAAATGCTTATATTAAAGCTTTTTCAGCAGCAAAAAAAACAGGACTTCCTGCACTCTCTGATGATTCAGGCTTAGAGGTAGATGCATTGGAGGGCGCGCCAGGCGTTTATACCGCTGATTGGGCAATTCAAGCCGATGGTACACGTAATTTTCCAAAAGCTATGAAAAAAATAGAAAATGAACTCCAAAAAGTCGGAGCACGAGAAAAAAACCAACGGAAATGCCGTTTTATATCCGTCATTTGCATTGCATGGCCTGATGCTCATGCAGATTATTTCCGCGGATGCGTTGAAGGAACGTTCATTTGGCCTCCACGGGGAGACAAAGGCTTTGGTTTTGATCCTATTTTTTTACCCGATGGATATGAAAATACCTTTGGAGAAATGTCAACAGAGCAAAAACACAACTGGAAACGTAATGATCTTCCCCCTCTTTCGCATCGCGCACGTGCTTTCAAACTTTTGGCAGAAAACCTTTTAGCATTCTCATGAATGAACCTTTCGGCATTTACATTCATTGGCCCTTTTGTGCAGCTAAATGTCCTTATTGTGACTTTAATTCGCATGTTCGCATCCATGGTGTTGATCAACCACGTTTTGTCACCGCCTTTAAGCGCGAAATAGAAACGCAATACCACAAAATAGGCCCACGCCATATTACAAGTATTTTTATTGGTGGAGGAACCCCTTCTCTTATGGAGCCGCAAACTGTCGATGCCCTATTGCAAGCACTTGCAAAAAAATGGGTAGTCGATGATAAAGTTGAAATTACATTAGAAGCTAATCCATCCAGTGTGGAAGCAGAGCGCTTTCGTGGATACCGTACGGCAGGTGTTAATCGCTTATCTCTAGGAATACAAGCGCTCAATGATAAAGCATTGCGCAAACTTGGCCGACTCCATAATGTGGAACAAGCTCTTTGTGCCATTACTTTAGCGCGACAAATTTTTCCACGTTTATCCTTTGATCTCATTTATGCCCGCCCTGAACAAACTCTTGAAGAATGGAAATCTGAACTTGTACAAGCAATTGATTTAGCAGCAGACCATCTTTCTCTTTATCAATTGACAATCGAAGAAGGAACTGCCTTTAAACGGCTTCATGATGCAGGAAGACTTATCCTTCCCCCATCAGAGCTAGCAGCAGATCTGTACCATCTTACTCAAGAAATAACCGCACTGCATGGACTTCCTGCCTATGAAATCTCAAACCATGCAATGCCCGGTGCCGAATCAGCACACAATCTTCTTTATTGGCGTTATCACCAATATGCAGGCTTTGGTCCAGGAGCACATGGACGTTTCATTGAGCACGCACCGAATCATTCCTCTTTCTGTTCAAAAACATCATTATCACACCTTAAAAACCGTGAACGTTATGTCACAATAAATGAAAAACATCCCGAACAGTGGCTTAATTTGGTAGAAACAACAGGACATGGCTGTATTGAAACGGAACATTTAACCACTGAACAACAGGCAAATGAAATGCTCCTTATGGGATTACGCCTTTGCGAAGGCTTAGAACTTATACGCTATGAAACCTTAAGCCCTAAACGTATCCCAATGGAAAAACTGATCGATTTACAACACCAAGAATTGATAGAAATGGTGGATAACCAACGCTTAAAAGCAACAACCAAAGGACGTATTGTTCTTGATCATATCATCAGCCAACTCGCAAACTAAAGTTTTTATAACAACATACTTATTTTAATCATAATTATCATTTTTCATAGCAAAAGCGAGACTAAAATATTGTAAGATTCCCTTATTTTAAATCTGTTTATAGTCAATTAATTACAACCATTCGCTTACACCTTAAAAATAGGGAATGTGGATAAAAATTATAAAAAAGAGGCAATACCTTTTATGAACACTCTCAAATGAAAGCTATCGCAATATTTTGAGCTGGAAAGTGTATAGTGGTCTAGCTTTTTTCATAAGCGCAAAGATGATGCAATACTATAGACTTTATACACTTCACGGAAAATTCTATATTACATATTCATAAGAACCATTGTAGCATGAATATGATAAAAACTAAGAGATATTTCTTTAAAACAAGCACATGAATATATAACACGATGATTTTTGTTCTTTATGAGATCGTGGCACTATTAAAGAACCAAAGACATAAGCATGAAACAATCTCTATTATTTACTCTAGATCCTTTTGAAAACTGTAAAATCGCATGAAAAAGGATAGTAAAAAGGTACATTTATTTTTACCTTTATGCTTTTATATCCTCCCTCAATGAGACTCTATGTCTGCTTGTGAAGAAGCAAAGCCGAGCACCAGCACATAACTTTGCCAGCTCGTGGGTGTTGCGACGGCCCTTGGCACTTGAGACGGTTCATAAGAGACATTTGTATTCCTTTATTCTATAGTTTTTACCCACACACTCATCCCCGCTTGTTATGTGCAAGCAAATGATTTCTCTTGATTTAAGATAAACAGGTTTGAAATGAGAGAATCCTCGAATATTAGGGCTCTTATCCAACATGCAAAACAATGAATTATTCTTATAAATCAATGTGATGTATCTTAAGAGATTACAAAAACAGATATACATGCAACATTTTATCTCACCCTGACATATAAAAACTGTTGTAACAAAGAAAATTGTGAACCAATATTTGAAACATGCCGTTGTGTGCTGGGTATTGATTTATAAGGTAACAGCAAAATCACGAATTTTATTAAACATACAATGCTATAAAATCACAAATATACTAAATATAAATCGGCATTGCTTCGTTGGCGAGCAAAATGGTATTCGTTGCATATCACCTTACTTGTATGTGTACATGCTTATGGCTATCTATACACGTCCTTTAAGGTTATTTTATAACTAATTGAAAATAATAATATAGGACAATCCTTGGCTAAAAAAGTCAATGTGATGCTACAGAAGAATTTCTATATATCTTTATCATCAAAAATATTAAAGCTGATTGGATAAGCTTACTTTCTATCTCATAATGATTTTTTCTACAATAAAGGTTCTTTGGAGTAACAAAGAGTATGGCAAAATATATGGATAAAATAAACTTGAAGCGTATTTCTATAGGCTTTATTTTAAAAGAAGTTCATTGAAACAAGGAAAGCATTTTATGAACATGCAGAAATCATATTAATACATGTGGTATGAATGAATGCATTTACGTTGTACGAACTTTTTACAATAGCAGCATGTTTTTGTGTGTCTTTATGGCTCCAATCTGTCATCACACACAATGATGATATAATATTCATTGTTTTCCATATATGATTGCGTGTGACTTCCTTTCTACACTTTAAAGAACGAATATTTTCAATCCAATATGGTCTAAACAGTTCTGCTTCTTCAAACAGGTCTCTTTTGGCTTTTCAATTACGTAATTCACTTAACTAAAGACTCTACAGGCAAGAATCCCAACTTAAGAATATTCATCACTTACTCTAAGACTACTTAATATATTAAGTTTTACGAGTCTCGTATCACCACACCTTATCTTATGGCACAACAAGACAAAGGTATTTTTGAACCAACAATTATTTCTTTATGCAAAAAAATCAACAATAAAACGCTCATAAATAGCAGTGAGCGTTTCCACAGCTTCAAGAGATACACACTCATCTACCATATGCATCGTTTGCCCTGGTAAGCCAAACTCAACCACTGGGCAATAGTCCTTAATAAATCGCGCATCTGAAGTACCACCAGAAGTAGAACATTCTGGTATACTCCCTGTTACACATTTAATCGCATTGGATACAGTTTGAATGAGTTTATCATTTTTAGTCAAAAAAACATCCCCTAAACTTGGAATCCATTCAAGCTGATAAGAGGGATATTGATCACTATTGTTTTTTGCTTGCACCAAAGCAAGGCGCTTTTCAATTTCCTCCATCAGTGTTTCTTTTGTCCAAAGATCATTGTAGCGTATATTAAAACGAACCGTTGTCTGCGCTGGAATAACATTGACTGCTAAGTTACCGGTATCGATGGTTGTTAGTTCTAAATTACTCGGTTGAAAATTCTCTGTCCCTTTATCTAAAGCTGTTTGTGTCAATACTTGAATCAGCTTACTTGCCAAAGGCAAGGGATTGGCAGCCCGTTCTGGAAAAGCAACATGGCCTTGGCGACCTTTCACGATAATGATACCAGAAATCGATCCGCGACGACCAATTTTGATAATATCACCAACAGTCTTTACACTTGTTGGTTCTCCCACAAGAGCCGCAGTCCATTTTTCGCCTTTTTTTTCTGCCCATTTGAGAAGTTTTACCGTACCATTAACGGCAGGTCCTTCTTCATCACCTGTAATTAAAAGGCTTACCCTTCCTTTAATGGACTGTTTCTCAAGAACTCGCGCTAGAGCCGCAATAAAACAAGCGATACCACCCTTCATATCAACAGCACCCCGCCCATATAATTTCCCCTGATCTATAACAGCTTCAAAAGGTGGATAAGTCCAATCTTCCAATGCGCCTGGCGGTACGACATCCGTATGACCCGCAAACATAAGATGGGGTCCTTCACTTCCCATTTTTGCATAAAGATTTTCAACATTATCTGTATTTTTATCCGTAAAAATAGGGCGATCGACGTGAAATCCCATTTTTTTCAAAAATTGTTCCAAAGTTGATAAAGCCCCTGCTTCATGAGGTGTAACAGAAGGACAACGAATAAGTGCCTGTAATAGCTGAAGTGGATCTGTAAGAACAGACATAAGGTCCCTTCCCATTTTTTATAAGTCATCGGAACTTAGAGTTATTACGCTGAATTACAAAAAAGATAAAGCAAAAACATTGAAGACACTCAGCAAACCAAGCAGGGGAGAACAATCGTGCTGAGAGCTTCAATGGCTTCCTCATTATGATGCATGAGCAAGCACACACTCAACAAAACACTCAACAAAAAGTTCCGTTAAATATTGCCTTCATTTGAAAGTTTTTTACGCCTCTAATTTATATGAATCAAAATTAATTGCATGCAGTCTAGGAGCATTTTCTTTCAACCAAGCTCGATATGTTTTACTATCAGGACATAGCTCTTCACAAAGAGCCCAAAATCTTGGTCCGTGATTCATTTCAACAAGATGAGCAACTTCATGGGCAACAACATACTCAACAACTTCTTTTGGTGCCATAATAAGGCGCCAAGAAAAAGAAAGACGCTTATCGATTGAACAAGAGCCCCAACGACTTCTCGTATCTTTATAACAAATGGATTTGACTTTACGTTCTACCTGATGAGCATAAAGTGCCACCAAAGGCGTTATAATAAGCGCCGCTTGTTTTTTTAAAACGTCAGCAATGCGTCTTGGAAGATATTCTAATTGACCATAAACAATAATTTCAGGCCCTTGCTCCGCATCTGCTGTAACAATTTCTGTTACTCCACGTCCCTTTCTATGCTTTATGGTATGAGAAACGCCCAATAAAGGTATTGTCGCCCCCTCTTTGAGATAAGCATTTTCAGGAGAGACTTGTACACGAGCAAGACGTGCCTCAATCCAAGACCGATGTTTTTCAATAAAATTTTCAACCGCATAGAGATTTATCGCTGGTGGTGTTGTTACACAAATCTCATGATTTCTGGCATCGATACGTAAAGTAAGACGGCGCGCATACTTATTTTCCCGCACCCGTACAGGTACAGAGCGATCAGAAAAAATAAAATGCTGTTTAGAAATGCTCATATATTTTTATCTTCATCATTAATAAATAAATATACCCTTTATTTTGCATTAATCTGATTAATAAAAGATCTCAATACTGTTTCAAGGCAATCTAAATCTTGTGGACGAGAAAAGCGATGATCTGCATCACGAACGAGTGTCAATGTTACATCATGGAGAGGTAAATGATCAAGTAAAGTCAATGTATGCTGATAGGGAATATCTTCATCTTCCATCCCTTGTAGAATATGGACAGGACACCCAACATCAATGCATCCTTTCATAACACAATTTTCGCGTCCATCTTCAATCAATGTTTTTGTAAAGGGCATTGGCTCTGTATCATCAACTGCAGGTCGTTCAATATAGCCTTTTTCTTCCAAAACCTTCCATTCTTCTGGGCCTAATTTTGGTTCCACCAATGTTTGTGTAAAATCAGGCGCTGGAGCAATCAATATCATGCCAGCAAGCTTCTTATTTTTCTGTGCTAGCATCATAGCAAGCCTTAGCGCAATCCACCCACCCATAGAGGAACCAATCAAAATTTGTGGACCCTCACAATAGGTTTCAAAAATCGCTAAACTTTCCTTAACCCAACGCGAAATTGTTCCTTGAAAAAAATCACCTTCAGATTCTCCATGTCCAGAATAATCAAAACGTAAACAAGACAAATCATTCTTCTGAGCAAACTGATCAACTAACGTTGCCTTACTTCCCAACATATCGGATTGATAGCCAGGAAGCCAAACCAAACCTGGAGATTGGCGCCCCTTGCGATAGCGTACCGCAAGTGCGGTGTTCTCAAACGAAAAAAACTGACAAGGAATATTTTGATCCATGATTCTTTATCCTCCATAAAACAATTTCTTTAAATTAAGAGAAAAACTTTTATAATCTAAATCATTCCAAAAAGTAATAAATCAAATAATGAAAAAGATACGAATTATTGTTGTTTTTAGGTGCATAATTGTATATTAAATTAACTGTAGTTGAATCAAAATTTAAGGAGCATAAACCATTCGTAAACCGTTTAAAATGACACCTACCCAAAAAGACGGACCACGTTCAAATCAGGATATTCGGGTACCTCATGTTCAGCTTATCAATGATGAGGGACAACATCAGGGAGTTGTTGCGATACAAGAAGCTCTTGCTATGGCTGCAGATGCGGGACTTGATTTGGTTGAAATTGTACCAAATGCGGAGCCACCTGTATGTAAAATCATCGATTTGGGAAAATTAAAATATCAAACCCAAAAAAAAGCTGCTGAAACACGTAAAAAGCAAAAAGTCATCGAAATCAAAGAGATTAAGATGCGCCCAAATGTTGATGTCCATGATTATGGAGTCAAACTCAAGGCTGTTCATCGCTTTATTGATCATGGTGATAAAGTAAAGATTACTTTGCGTTTTCGTGGTCGTGAGATGGCTCACCAAGATCTTGGATTAAAGCTTCTTCAGCGTGTGAAAGAAGATACAAGTGAAATTGCCAAAATCGAATTGGAGCCAAAGCTTGAAGGCAGACAAATGATGATGGTGATAGCACCTAAATAGTTTTGCATTGGAATAATATTCGCATGCAACTCATCAAAATGATGTGTATAGTGTTATTTAGAAGCACCACATAGAGTTTTTGTGGTGCTTTTAAGGTTTTATAAATGTGTATAAATCCTTTTAACAGTTTAACAGTGCTTGATTGATTTATAAAAAGAATTCGTTATTTTGCATATTAAATGAAAAAGCTCAAACATCGTAAGGTCTTATTATTTCAAGTTCTTTCTATATGAATCCGACAAAATAATTCTGCTTGCACATCACAAACAGAGATAATGCATACATAAAATTATTAAAAAAAGCAGAAATGCCTTTTGTGAACCATTTGAAGTGCCAAAGGCTATTACAATATGGAAATTAGTAAATAATAATGATGAGACTCGCCCGTACTTTTTATTTAACTAAAGATAGTAATAAACAACAAATTTTCGTTATACTTTTCACAGAAACCTTGCACTATATTCTTCACTCTCACCGTCGTGAAATTGATGGATGAACCTTGAAAGAAAAGGCTATTTTTGTACAAAAGATTTATGGATTTTTTTAATCTAAGAGTGCTTCAATCTTGCATAAAACAACAAGAAAATATAGAAGCACTTTATGGACAAAAAACAAATTTCCTCTTTTGATAAACATCTTATTATCCGTCTTTTGCGAGAAAATTTTCATAAACATGCGCGTTGGTACAGTGCAGCTATTTTCTCAATGATCATCATTTCTGGTACAACTGCAACTAGTGCATGGATGATGCGTGATGTTGTTAATCAGATTATTGATGCGCAAAATTTTCCTATGATCGTTTTGATTTCTAGCATCATTGCTTTTATCTTTATTCTCAAAGGAGTTGCAACTTTTTCCCAAACTTATTTTCTAAACAAAGCAGGCAATAGTATCATTGCTGAACAACAACGCAAAATTTTTGCCCGACTTATGGAACAAGGAGTCTCTTTTTATCATAATAACACTTCATCTGATCTTCTTGTTCGCGTAACCCACAATGCTACAGCTGTACGTAATATCATTGATACTATTATCACAACTTTTGTACGTGATTTGCTTTCCGTTAGTGGTTTGTTGCTTGTCATGTTTATTCAAAACTTTATATTAGTTGCCATTACTTTAATCGTAGGACCACTAGCTTTTTTAGGCGTTCGCATGGCTTTAAAACGCGTTCGCCGCCTTATGGAAAAAGAGCTCCTTTCACTTGGTGAAATTATAAAAATCGTACAGGAAACTGCTGTTGGTATTCGAGTCATTAAGGCTTTTTCACTAGAAGAAGTCATGAAGAAAAGAATGGACAAAGCCATTTGTGATGTTGAAAAACAAACAAATAATATTGCAACACTCGAAGCTATTACCAATCCGATTATGGAAACGCTCACAGGTGTTGCCATTGCTGGTATTATCTGTTTTTCCGGTTACCTTGCAACCCAACGCGCAGGTGTTCAAGGTGAATTTATGTCCTTTATTGTTGCTTTACTTTTAGCTTATGAACCCGCAAAAAGACTAGCAAATGTACGTGTTAAAATTGAATCTGGATTGGTCAATATCCGTACGATGTTTGAAATACTCGACCATCCTCTTACAGTTATAGAACATAAAGAAGCTAAAGATCTGAATAAAACGCAAGGAGCTATTCGCTTCGAACACGTTTCTTTTGCATACACTGAGAACAAAATGGTATTGAAAGACATAAACCTAGAAATAGAAGCTGGAAAAATGACAGCATTGGTGGGACCATCAGGTTCGGGAAAGTCTACCTTTATTAACCTTATTATGCGACTCTATGATCCCACAAAAGGACGCATATTAATTAATGATCAAGACATCCGCTACACAACATTTCGCTCTCTGAGAAACCTGATGGCCTATGTAGGACAGGATACTTTTCTCTTTCAAGGAACTGTTAAATATAATATCGGACTTGGAAAAGAAGGGGCTAGTGATGACGAAATTATCGAAGCAGCAAAAGCAGCAAATGCTCATGACTTTATTATGCGTTTGCCAAATGGTTATGATACACAGATAGGTGATAATGGCTGTAATCTTTCAGGGGGGCAAAAACAACGACTTTCTATCGCTAGAGCAATGATTCACGATAGTGAAATTCTGATTCTTGATGAAGCAACGAGTGCGCTCGATTCACACACCGAAGCGCAAATTAATGAAGCTATTCATCACCTTACCAAAGGACGCACAACGATTATCATTGCTCATCGCCTTTCAACAATTGCCCGTGCTCATAAAATTGTGGTCATACAAAATGGACAACTAATTGAACAAGGTACTCAAAAAGAATTGCTCGCAAAAGAACATGGGTTTTATAAAAAACTTCATAATATCCAGTTCAAAAAACATACCCCCTAATTTCTAGATCCTTAAATAAGATTTGAAATAAAAAATGGATAGAAGGTAATGCTTCATTTATAAAAAAAGACTTGTTATCAAGAAAAAGCATTACTTCAATCAAGAATTGGCAAAGAATTTATGGTTTATTGAAAATAAACTTCTTGGATTTAAATGAAACCTTTACTCGCTATTTTGTTGAATGCAATTGACTTTAACCACGAAACTTCAAAAACCCCTTCCCTTCCTCAAATAAGTGTTGAAACATTCATAAGTGTTGTGAATCCCTGAAAAAGAGAGCATCAAGGTTTGAAAAAATTGTTACGGAGGAGGAATCTGGATTAATACAACCTTTATCCGTGTTTATCCCTGCACTGATAATTTTTTTCTCTACACATTTTAAAGGACAAAGATTCTACCCAATCTGATCTGTAACAATCTAGATTTTTATTGAGTTCATTCCGCTTGATAACAACTTATGTGATTCACTTATACAAGGCTTACCCTAAAATATTTACCACGTGTTTTCAGAATACTGTGTCAAAATTACATATCTTATATCACCTCACCTCAAATGTCGGTCTTTTATAGTACAATAGAATAAGCTAACAATTATAAATTGTGTTGTAAATTATAAATACACTCCGTGTAAGAAAAACATTGAAAAATAAGAGAGGTTTTATTACAAAATTTCTTTACTGTTGTAGCTTGCTTTAAAGCAAGCTTTGCTGTTTTTTCTACATCTAGAAACTAAAATGATATTCCTCTAATACCTTAACTGCTTGAAGAGTTTACAAATGCACAACGTTAATGCTTATATAAGGCTATGATTCAATATGCAAAAAAACAGATGAAAAGCAAAATGACATTCCTCTTTCTTTTAATCGCTAAAATAGAAAAATACGACATATAACTCTGATAAATATTTTTACAAAAATACCTGTCAACATACATCTTAACACTTATTTATAATCATAATTTATTATTTTACATCTCAAATAAAAAATACGATGTAATTTGCTTATTGCAAATCTTCTTTATATTGAGGATGAATCAATCCAAAGCACTTGTTGTGCGCCATAAGAGACATTAGCGTGTTTATAAAAACTCTTAAGATCAGCAATAAAAATACCTCTATGCTTTCAAGTGCAAAGGTTATCGTCAACATGACAAGCTAAAAAATAGATAATAATGCCGGCTTATATCTTTAATAAATACTTATACCTTTATTAATAACGGTAGTATGGATTTTATACCATTCATAAGAGGTATTTTATACCATTTCACAAGCAATCTTATGAAATAGGCTCAAGTGCACACTGAGAAATTTTTCTTTAAAACAAGCACGTGAACTTGCAACACAATAATGTTATATTTTGGAGTATTCTGTTTGGAGGGCTATTTGTTATAAGAAAAGTGATCTCATTCAAAAATACAATAAACAAAAATCTAAAATAATAGGTAATTTTTATTATTAAAAAGTATTGCTTTAAATGCGTTTGACAATAAAATCAATATCTTATGAATTCTCCGCTTGCCTCACGCTTTTATTTATCACGTTCTTTAATGGAATCATGTCCTTCACGTAAAAACAGAATGCCATTGTGTTGCAAATTCACCTGCTTGTTTTAAAGAAACCTCTCTCAAAGTCTTTCCCAAACCCATTTCGCGATAACATCCGTGAATTGTATAATGATAAATCCATTAAGCTCCCCATCTTTACACTTATGGAGTAACAAGCCGGCACCATTTACACTATTTTCCAGCCCCTAATGTTGCGACAGCTCTTAGCTCTCGAGATGATTCATAAGAGGCATTTTTAGTCATTTCTTAATAGTTTTATCCACACAGGATTCCCAGCTTGTAGCATGCAAGCCGAATGATTTTGATTGATTCAACGCGAGAGAAATTCGTATGATATGCATAGTTCTAATTCAAGTTGAATAACGATAAATTATCTTTATAAATCAATATATTGCACACACTACATTCTTTAGGCAACAGCACCACATGGGCTTGAAAATAAGATAAGGTATTTCTCTGAAATAAATATATAGCAGCAAAATAACATACTATCTTTCGTGAAGATTTTGTCCCTTTAGAGAATAAATCGAATATTTCAGATAGTTCTCTTCACGCCTCAACAAAAAGCTTCTTCTTTTATAGTATTTCTAGTCTATGTCTTCTTCCTCAGATTTAGAAATGAGAGACAAAAAACGAAGAAATTATTTTTTTAAATTCAATCTTTAATAATCTCTTTCATAAAAGAGACCTATACTAGAATTTTGTTCATTTCCTATGGCACCTTTAGCTTTGAGATGACGCGAAATATCTAAATTAATTGTCCCTTTCGTTGTTCCATCAGACCCTGCTTCAAAGCCCAAATAAATATTATTGTGTATGTAGCGTCCAATACGTAAGCCTGTATTACCCTTCTCATTAACGATAACATCAAGATCATCAAGTCCAATTTTAGTTCGTAAAGTATTCAACAAAGATGTATTAGAACCACCTGCAAGATCAGCCGCTGCCGCTGCAAGTTGAGCAATCTGAAATGGTGATAA
Source organism: Bartonella sp. AP40SXNS (assembly GCF_042195825.1). Lineage (NCBI taxonomy): Bacteria > Pseudomonadati > Pseudomonadota > Alphaproteobacteria > Hyphomicrobiales > Bartonellaceae > Bartonella > Bartonella sp. AP40SXNS. The sequence goes on along the minus strand of NZ_JBHIPB010000001.1, from coordinate 180,820 downwards.
TTCATTAAGAGAGCGATTAAAAATCAAACGCGCCAAAATCTCATCCTGAGGCAAATTTGGTTGTGATGAAAAATTAATATCAAGATTATCAACCGTCCCACTTACAGTTACAGTGACGCGAATATCACCACTGTTATTGTTGGTTACAAAATAAACCGTAGGATTAAGATTACCACTAAAACTCGCTTGTCCTTGATCGAAATTAAGACGTTGCGACAGGATATCAAAACGTCCACGAATCATTCTAAATTCACCAACTGGATGCACATCATTCAATGGACCTGCTAGATTAATGCGTCCTCCCAGTTCAGCATCTAAGCCTTTTCCGCGTACAAAAAATTGATTGCGTGCAGTAATACGCATATTTGATAGCACGACAGATGAAGATTCTTGTGTAACTATACGGCTTTTGCTTTTGTTCGTGTTCTTAACATCAGCACGTTCAAGTGTTGTTTGAATCGATTTAGTTAAATTCTTATTTCTAACATCAAGAAACTTGGCACTTTTAAAATGATCAGGAACAAAAACTTCAGCTTTTTCAACGATGATATCACCACCAAGAACAAGATCATTTAAAAAATGACCTGTCATTGTCATCTCACCTGATAATGTTGCCAGAATCATAGAACCATCATTATAATTGGCATTATCAAGATGAAATATCAAATCTGTCTCTAGACCATTAGAAATACGACCTGAAGCAGAAATTCCTCCCCCCTCAAACGAAGAAGCTGAAGCTTTTTCTATAAGGATATGATCACCTTTCAATTTGCCTTCAATTGTTATATTATTCAATCCTACATTTGTTTGTGAATCAAAAAAGCTACCGTCGCCTATAGAAATATTTCCTATCAATTGTGGCTTTGATAATGCCCCATTAAGAGCTGTATCAATTCTTGCTGTACCCGTTATATGTGCACCACGCTTGGCTAATAAGAGATTAACAAAATCAAGAGGCATTATCCCTTTAACGTTTAATTTTGCCTCTGAACCATTAAGAGATACAGGCCCATGGATGGAAAGATCTAATCCTTTATCTCCAGTAGCTATCATATTTTCAATATGAAATGTCGATTTTTTATAAGAACCACGAGCATTTATATTGATTGACATCGGTCCTTTAGGCGTCATAGCGGTTAAATTTTGACTAGAAAGCTCAAAATGAGCAGATGGATCCTTCATTCTTCCACCAATATCAACTTTACCTATCACTGTCCCATCAAGTGCTTGTCCTGCAATAAAACCATTCGCCAAACGCGCAGATAAATTTTGCAAATTAATATGAAAATCAAGCGCATTTTTCTCTAGAGATATATGCCCCTGAGCTTGTGCTTGTACTCCTTCTCCTGTTAAATTTGCATTCAAAGTAAGATTTTGATCTACAGTGTTTCCCGTAGCAGAAAGAGAAAAAGGCATAATTTTTTTATCTTGAAAAGCAACGGTTGTCAGTCCCTCACCTTTTATATCGTAATTTATATCAGGTTTTTTTAAATGACCACGAATCATAACCTGCCCTGTTACACTCCCTGCTGCTCCAAGATCGGATTTCCACAAATTGACTAAAGTAGCAGGAAGGGCATTCATTGTAAGTTGTAAATTCAGGGTATCTTGAATATTCCCTGCTAAGATGATGTTGCCCCCATTTATTGCAATTCCTAATTCATTGATTGTCATTCCATCTTTATCAAAAGCAATTATGGATGGCTTCAGCAATGTTGCATGAAAAGTATGTTGTTTTAAGTCCACAGTTTCAATTTGCACTTCTCGTTTTATACTTTCTGGAAGTTCCTCAACCATTAAACGACCAGAAAGCCGTGCATTGAGAGTATCATGCAACATCGCCTGAACAGTAAAAACCGTTTGTCCATTATTCCTATCAGCGTGAGCATTTAAACGATTGACCATTACCAAAGGTGTTTGAATATGTTCTGCATTGAGAACTCCTTCAAACTGAGTCATGCCAAAAGGATCGAATATATCAGCATCTATTGCCAATTTTTTTATTTTATTCTTGGAAAAATTCAAATGGTTAACATGCGCCTTCACATTGGTTTTTTGTCTGCCATTTTGTTCATCAAAAATAAAATCTCCTTTTACTTTTCCACTACCATCCTGCAAAAATAACGCTGAAAGTACGGAAATATCATCGGCATCAATATGCAGCGCTCCTTTCAAAAAACCTCCAAGTTGTTGAGAAAGACCACCGGTTATTTTTGCATTTCCCCCTCTAATATCGATATTTTCAAGTTTTCGAATTTTATGAGAATCTTCAAAAGAGGCCGATAAATGCAAAGGTTTCTTAGCAAAAGTTCCTTCACCTTTTACAACTCCTGTTAAAGAAGTAATCGGTGCTGTATTATCCATAAGTGCCTCTATGTTAAACGTTGTGTTTTGAAGTTTCTTCCCCACAAAGAGTGCTTCAGCCACATGAGCACGTGTATTTAGTTTTATATGGCTATTGCTCCCTCTCGCCGTACTTTGAATTGTAAGTGCACCACTTATCTTTGGGTCTAATTTGGACAAATCAGATATTTGAGCAGATAAGTCCATTTTAGCGCTTTCATCTGAAAAATAACCATTAGCCTTTATGTTTGTATATTGATTTTTCAAATTCCAATGACGTAAAATGAAGCCCTTTGTATTTCGAGCAACTCCACCTGAAAGACTAGTATTTCCTTTGAATAAACGATCAAAAGACTGCATGCCTATTTTCATATCGTCAGCCATTCCTGATAATTGGAGATCAAAAATGCCACTCAATAAACTGATCGTTCCTTTGGCTTTAATATCTGCATTACCAGAAAGTGATTGTTTACTGAACACTTCCAAAGGAGTTAATGTTTGAGCTTTTAAACCGAGATCGCCTTTAAAAACAAAATTCTCCATTGTCCCTTTTAACCAAGAAGAAAAACCCTGAGCCGTAACACTCAGATCATGAATCAAAATTGGTTTGTTCGAAACAATATCCGTATCTAAATGCACATGAACCGCTTGGCTTAAATTTTCTACTAACGCTCCCTTAATCTTTTTAACCCCTTGAAGCGTCCCTTTAACCTGAACACCAACATGACGAGAAGCTGCATTATCAAGATTTTCGCTTACTCCTCCCATATCAAAAATTGCATCGCGAATATAAATATTTTTATTGCTTAAATGATTTACAACCAACCGCCCATTCCAAGATTGTTGCCCTTCGCGACCATAGTCAATGTTCAAAGCAAGAGTATTCGCAGGTTTTGGCACTTCTGATATAGGTAAATGAATAGACTCCTTTTCGTTATCAAGAGCCATTTTGCCATCAACAAAAAGCCGTCGCAAGAATCCATCGGCGGTTATTTCAGCATTGGCTATAACATTCATTGCTTTGTTCTGAATAACCATCTGATCAAGGTGTGTCACACCTTCTTTTGTTCTTCTTGCCTTTGCTTTTAATGTTATATCAGATTCGAAGAGACTACGATATTGAACAGGTATTAAAGGGCTCAGTGTTCCCTCTAATTTCGTAGAAAAACTCTGTCCTTCTGGAACACTTGCAAGAATAACATTACCATCTAAAATAGAATGATGATCGGACTCTAAAGAAAGTTTGATAACCAAATCATCAAAAGTACCATCACCTTTCATGACGAGATTTAATGCCGGACGTTGTTCAATGTTAAAAATATTCGCCAAAATACCATTTTGTGGTTCGTTAGCAGAAATATCAATTTGAGCTGTACGATTACTATCAGATATCTTGGTGAGAACAGAAAAAGAACCCGGTGCATCTAAACGATGAGCTGCTATATCGACATCAAAATTACCACTAGCCAAGGTGAAATTGCCTTTTAAGGATATATCAGCAGAAAAACCAAAAAGATTCTGTTCAAATGTCACATGTTGGGCTGTAAGTGTATTGATAGAAAGAGCAAGCGGCAATTTTGGTAAAGAGAACTTACCTGTCTCAAGGGAAGAAACAAAAGAAGAATTGCCTTGCGGTTTGCGTAAAAATGTAACCTGTTCTGCCGAAAGCTGGTTAATATCCATCCGCCCTCTCAGCAACGCTAGACGATTCCAATCCATTTTAGCATTGGTAATTTTAAGCCAAACCCCTTTTTTATCACTGACAGTAATAGTATCAATTGATGTTTGAGAAGACAGTGTCCCTTGCATATTGTGTAAACGAACTTGACGATTAGGCGCTGAAAGCTTTCGTTCAATTAAAGAAACAAACCATGAGCGATCATCTGTTTTCATTTCGCTAGAGGGAAGAATGTCTCCTCTTTGCGCAAAAACAAAACCACCCACCCCAAAAAACAAAAATACAAAGAAGAAAGCTGATAAACGTACACCTTTTTTCATTAAAATGCTTGCCCTATACCCACATAAAAACCAATGCGAGGGTCACCCTTCTCTCTCTTTAAAGGAAAGGCTAAATCAACGCGTAAAGGACCAAGACCCGTCATATAACGACCTCCTATACCGGCTCCCCATTTAATTTTTTGAGAAAAATCAAAATTCGCCTTTTCCCCGACTAAACCTCCATCAAGAAAACTGACAAACCCTATTTTATCATTTAAAGAAACACGCAATTCTGCTGACCCCTCAATAAGCGCCCGTCCACCAACAACCCCATCATTTTCTGTTTTGATACCAATATTACGGTAAGCATAACCACGAACAGAGCCTCCACCACCAGCAAAAAAAAGCGTATTTGCGGGTACTTGTGCTGTATCATTCCCAAGAATTGTACCAAGCTTTGCCCGCGCAGCAACAACAAAACGATCCCCTTCATCCAACGCCCAATAAGAGCGACCTTCTGCTGTTACTTTTGCAACAAAGTTGCTAAAACGCATCTCATAAAAAGGCTCAATGAAAACTTCACCATATAAACCTTTTGTTGCATTAAACTTATTATTACGACTATCGTAAATCAAGCCGCTAGGGAAACCGATTGTTGTAAAATTACGGCTCCCAAAATAGACATCACGTGAATAACCATTTGAAACTTCTACAGCAGCCTGTCCCGATAGATTACCATTAAAAATATGCGTAATACCTAATTTTCCTTTGATGGCTTTTGTCGTATAATTTTCTAAAACATCTTGTTGTATTTTTAATTCTGACCTGAAATCTGTATCTGGCGTGAGTACACCGGGCTTTACAAATGTGCCTCCGAAAAGATAATCAAAATTTTTAAAATTATATGATTGCTTTTTATTGCTACCAACACCAGTTATTTTTGTTTCAATTTTAAGAGTCTCTGCATGACCAAAAAGATTGTTATGCATCCAATAAGTCTCAAAACCGGCACCGTCTAAAGTTGAATAGCTACCGCCTACACCAAAACGACGCGGTTTATGTTCTTGTACAACAAGTGCAAGCGGTAAACGTCCATCTAGATTAATAGTATCAGCCTCACGTATATTGATAGCACGAAAAACACCAAGGCGCGCAAGACGTTCATTTCCCTTAGCTAACGCATCGGAATCGTATATCTGCCCTGGTTTCAATCCGGTCATCCACGCGATATAAGCTGAATCTACACGTGGTTTCTTACTTATATTACGCACACTTAAAGGACCATAATAAGCCTTTTGTCCAGGAGCAACAACAATCCGTCCTTCAACACGCAACGCAGCATGGTCAGCCACGACCTCACTCTTCATAATTTTAGCTTTAGCATAACCTTGTTGCCGCCATCCTTCTATCGCCCATTTTTCTGCTTTCAAAATGGTTTCAGATTTAGCAATAGCCCCAACTTTATAGCCCAATTCTTCAATTGTGGGCATTTTATGCGCTTTACGTTTTTCAAACGGAGCTACTTTATCAATATTTGCAATACTAAAAACATATTGTGGACCAGCATTAATTGTAATAACAATATTGGACCGTGCTGGAAGTTGAGTTACCGGACTTAAATCAGCGACTTCTAAGCCATTAATTTTAATACTAATAATACCACCATAGCGTCCATCAGCATAAAGAGCAGAAAGAATTGCTCGATAATCTGAACGCGCCTTGGCGAGCAAACCAGAAGAACTGGCGGATGCTTTCTCTTTATCAGCAACAAGAGAAGAAACAGATTTAACTATTTTTATACCTTCTAATGGTGCACCTGGCGGTGCAACAACATCAACTTTATAAAATTTCTCTGTACTTTTAGCATAATGTGAAGAAGAATTTGTTTTCTTTTGACCAAAAAGAGGGATGCCGAAAAAATCAAATGCAGCAAGTGGCTGTGGAAAAGAAAAAGTAAAACACAAGCCTATAAATACACAGCGCATAGTCCCTGATTTTAACAAAATTCTTGTCTGGTATACCATAAAATCAGATACCTTATAATACACTTTGCATCTACTACGCTTTAAATAATATAAAAATAAGAAAGGTAAATATAATTACTTTGCACATTTTACACGTTTTATCACATCAAATAACACTCTGCGATACATAACGTTATCCTCCCCTTATATTTTCATAAAATTCTGCACTGTTGTATAACACGAACAGCCTCATTCTTTTTTTCTTAACATATTTATTTAGCTTATTATAAATGTTTTATTGCGTCCCATATCATCATGGTTAAATTTGTACAAATGACTTTCCATGGGAATGCTAAAAAACTGCCCACGTATATAGTTCTCTCTATAAAAAAAGCTATAGAGATGCTTCTTGATTTTTATAAATAGATATGATTGTCTCTACCAAGTCTAAAGGGGGAAAATAAATAAATGATCGCACGTATTACAACTGTTGCTTTTCGCGGTCTAGAAGCAGTCCCTGTCGATGTACAGGTTATGATTTCATCCGGTAAAATAGGAATGGCTATTGTTGGATTAGCTGATAAGGCAGTTGCAGAAAGCCGTGAACGTGTACAAGCAGCCCTCCACGCTTGTGGACTTTCTATGCCTACTAAACGAATTACGATTAATCTTGCACCAGCTGATTTACCTAAAGAGGGATCACATTATGATTTGCCAATTGCCGTAGGCTTAATGCTTGCTATGGGAATCCTCCCTCCTGAAGTAGCACAAGACTATGTCATTTTAGGAGAATTATCATTAGATGGTTCACTTACCGCTGTTCATGGTGTGTTACCAGCCGCCATGACAGCTTTATCACTTGATAAAGGACTGATTTGTCCTTTTCAATGTGGACCTGAGGCAGCATGGGCAAATGCAGAAATAAATATTCTTGCCCCAGAGACTCTGCTCACTATAGTCAACCATTTCAAAGGAACCCAAATTCAAAAACGTCCACAACCGCGCCAATATACTATCGAAACTGAGCTTCCAGATCTTTGCGAAATCAAAGGACAAAAAACAGCCAAACGTGCCTTAGAAGTTTGTGCTGCTGGACGCCATAACCTTTTGTTTGTAGGTCCCCCTGGTGCTGGAAAATCTATGCTAGCGCAACGCTTACCTTCCATTTTGCCACCTCTTGATAGCCGTGAGCTTTTAGATGTCTCTCTGATTGCTTCTATTACAGGAGAAACGGTTCATAATACCATTTCACTTCATTGCCCCTTTCGTTCCCCACATCATTCTGCGTCCATGGCCGCAATGATTGGTGGAGGGCTTAAAGGACGACCGGGAGAGGTCTCCCTTGCTCATAATGGTGTGTTATTCCTTGATGAATTGCCTGAATTTTCTCCACAGGTTCTTGATTCTCTTCGTCAACCTTTAGAAAGTGGGGAGTCAGTTATCGCCCGCGCTAATCACCATATTAGCTATCCTGCTCGATTCCAACTTATTGCCGCAATGAATCCTTGCCGTTGTGGTATGGCAGGCGAAAAAGACCATGTTTGCCCTAAAGGGATACGCTGTCAAATCGATTATCAGTCCCGTATTTCTGGTCCTCTGCTTGACCGAATTGATTTACGGATTGATGTCCCTGCTTTGACAGCTATGGACCTTATGCAACCAGAACAATCAGAAAAAAGCTGCGACGTTGCCAAACGCGTCGTACGGTGCCGTACCATTCAAGCTAAACGTTTTTCAACAATGGGGTTTGATCATATTCGTACCAATGGCGATTGCCCTGCCAAAATTATAGAACAGATTGCCATTCCTGATAAAAGTGCGACCATACTCTTACGAGATGTGAGTGAAAAAATGCACCTCTCTGCACGCGCTTATCATCGCATTCTCAAAGTTGCACGCACAATTGCTGATCTTGACGGATCAGATACTCTTTCACGTTATCATCTCGCAGAAGCTATTTCCTATCGACTAGGCGCAGAAAGATTAACAGCCCTTAACTAAAAAACTACTCATCAATAAAAACTTATTGGAAAATAACGCAAATAAAGTTCTGTAAGTTTACCATCCTCTTCTAAAGATTTCAGCGCATAATTGAGTATATCAACCAATTTTTCATTCTTTTTTGCAACAGCAAGCTGCATTCCTTGCCCCAATAACTGTGGCGCCATATATGCCCCCCCAATAAAATGACAGCAATTCGCGGTTTTTGAATCGTTTAGCCATAAAGATAAAGCAAATCCATCATCAAAAATAAGATCAATTTTACGCTCCTGTAACGCTTTATAGAGCTCCGCCCTGCCTTTAAATTCTTGTCCTTTGGCTTCAGGAAAATAGTGATGAAAGAGCTTTTCGTGAACACTTTTAGATAAAACACCACTGGTTAAATGTACCAATTGATCATTTATTAGCTCATCGAGATTTAAACGTCGAGTAGCAACAAATCGCGCTGGAAAACGCAAATATGGCTTTGTAAAAACAAGATCTTGCTGGGTTTTATTTGTTTCTTTTAAACCTGCAATAATAACTTCTGCACCACCATTGTTAACATGTTCTACAAGCTCTTTCCAAGGAACAACTTCTACTTCACAAAACTTCTCTAATTCTAATTTTGAGCAAATAGCACGCAATAAATCGATATTATAACCTGCAAGATGCCCCGTTTGATCAAGAAAATTAAAAGGAGGAAAATCAAAAGTTGTTACAAAACGCAAACGAAAGATATCCGTTGTATCAGGTTGTACCAAATGTTCATGCGAATCAAAAAAAGAAGGCAGCCTTTCAGCTTCTGCGTAAGAGGAAAATAGAACCCCCCCTGCTACAAATAAAATACGAATAAAAATATTGTATGGATTATTGAATAAAAGATACCGTAAACGCAATTGAAGATGTTTTACATATATAGATTTTTTTATTTTCAAAATCTCTCCCCCATTTTCAAAACTAAGATGCAACTCTCCTTAATTATTATCTAACGCACTTCACCAAAATATCTGGCGTTTAATAAATAAAATTCTTGCTATTTTTTAAAACTGTTAAAAAATTTAATAGTTTTCATATATTTTTTTTGAAACCATTGAAAATACTTCTTAAAAAATTGCGTGAATAAGCCGCACAATAGCGTTTTATTTTGAATAAGAAAAGTAACCTCCATGGACAGGAATAATACAAACAAATATACACAATATTCTCACCTCAATTTAACATACAAAAAGTTAAAAAACTTAGAGAACGCGTAATATTAACTTCATTAAGATTGGAGATTGATTTATAGGTAAGAAAGTAAAAGTCTCGTTAGTGTAACATAAAGATGCACAACTAATTTTGAAATATTATGCATATGCAAAAATAAACAATAATACTACTCTTTACATAATTTTAAAATTTACGTTTAAAGTTTACGTAAAGCATAATTGGCCTCGTCCTCAAATTTTAAAGGAAAAGGATTCGTACCAACGTTGTTCTGTAAACAGTCAGCTTCTCTCGATAAATTACGCTTTTAATTTCTTTAGTCTTCTCATTGTGATTCACTTAACTAAAGGCGTTCAAGCCCTGCCCTGAATATTCACCACGCACTGTAAAAATACTTAAATATACCAAAGAGGTGCTTACTTGTCTTATATTATCACCCTAAATGACGGTATTTTACTGTATAATTGTGTCATATCATTTCATCATTCTTTCCATTATATATCGACAGATATTGAATCTAGATCTGATATACGGTAAATGTTTAATGTGGTTATTCCATAAATAACTTATCAGAACATTGAGCTTTAAAAAAGCGGATAAAATATTGAAATTGAACACAGGAATGGACTAACTTATGAGTGATGAAATAACCTCACCGGCACAAAGCCATGACTATGATGCGGCTTCTATCAAAGTTCTCAAAGGTCTTGATGCTGTACGCAAACGTCCTGGGATGTATATCGGTGACACTGATGATGGATCGGGGTTACATCATATGGTTTATGAAGTTGTAGACAATGCTATCGATGAGGCTTTAGCCGGTCATGCAACTCTTGTAAACGTCACACTCCATGCTGATGGTTCTTGTTCTGTTCGTGATAATGGACGTGGAATTCCGACAGATATCCATCCAACAGAAGGTATTTCTGCAGCTGAAGTTATTATGACACAGCTTCATGCCGGCGGAAAGTTTGATCAAAACTCTTATAAAGTTTCAGGCGGATTACACGGTGTTGGCGTCTCTGTTGTGAATGCACTCTCTGTTTGGCTTAAATTGCAAATCAAACGCAATGGTAAAATTCATGAAATATCATTTACCCACGGGGTAGCTGATGCTCCATTAAAAGTTGTTGGCGATTGCGATCAAGAAAGTGGAACAGAAATTAGATTTTTACCAAGCTCTGAAACCTTTACTATGGTTGAGTTTGATTTTGAAACTTTAGAGCGTCGTTTACGGGAATTAGCCTTTCTAAATTCTGGGGTTTATATTCTTCTTGTTGACGAGCGTCATGCTGATATTAAATCCGTTGAATTGCATTATGAAGGTGGATTAATAGAGTTTGTGAAATATATTGATCAATCAAAAAAAGCGCTGCTTGATACTCCTATTTATATTACAAGTGAAAAGGATGGTATGAGCGTTGATGTTGCCCTATGGTGGAATGATTCCTATCATGAGAAGGTCTTGTGTTTTACCAATAATATCCCTCAGCGTGACGGTGGAACTCATTTGATAGGTTTCAGAAGTGCCCTTACACGCCAAATTAATGGCTATGCTGAATCTTCAGGTATTGCTAAAAAAGAAAAAGTGAACTTAACCGGTGATGACTGCCGTGAAGGATTAACAGCTATTCTTTCTGTCAAAGTTCCTGATCCAAAATTTTCTTCACAAACAAAGGATAAGTTAGTCTCTTCTGAAGTGCGCCCTATTGTTGAAAGTTTGGTCAATGAAGGTCTTTCAATATGGCTGGAAGAACATCCTCATGAAGCAAAACTTCTCATTAGTAAAGTGGTAGAAGCTGCAACAGCACGTGAAGCAGCACGCAAAGCACGTGAACTCACAAGACGAAAAGGGGCGCTTGATATCACTTCTCTACCAGGAAAGCTTGCCGATTGCCAAGAACGAGATCCCGCAAAATCAGAAATCTTTATTGTCGAGGGGGATTCGGCTGGCGGTTCAGCAAAAAGTGGGCGCTCACGTCAAAATCAAGCAATTTTACCCCTTCGTGGTAAAATCCTCAATGTTGAACGAGCACGTTTCGACCGCATGCTCTCATCTGATATGATTGGAACACTTATTACAGCTCTTGGAACGTCTATCGGTAAGGATGAATTTTCACCCGATAAATTACGTTATCATAAGATTATTATCATGACAGATGCGGACGTTGATGGAGCCCATATTCGTACGCTGCTGCTCACTTTCTTTTTTAGACAAATGCCCGAGTTGATTGAACGTGGACATCTTTATATTGCTCAGCCTCCTCTTTATAAAGTATCGCGTGGAAAATCTTCCCAATATATTAAAAATGAAGCAGCGTTTGAAGAATTCTTGATCGATACTGGATTAGAAGAAACAACGCTTGAGCTTTCAACGGGAGAAGTTCGTGCAGGAGCTGATTTATATCAACTCGCTAAAGATGCTCGTATATTACGTCAACTTTTAAATGGTCTTCATACCCGTTATGACCGCATCATTGTTGAGCAAGCAGCAATTGTTGGTGCTTTTAATCTCGAAGCTCTTGCAACACAAGAAAAAGCGCAAAAAATAGCAGATACTGTAGCACACCGCCTTAATCTGATTGCTGATGATATGGAACAAGGTTGGAGTGGACAATATACAGCAGATGGAAGCTTATGTTTTGAGCGTATTTTACGTGGTGTTAAAGATGTTGTTACGCTTGATGTGGGACTTATAAATTCAACTGACGCACGCCAAATTGATCGCATTTCCCAAAATTTTATCGACATATATCATCCTCCTGTTCTTTTACGTCGCAAAGATAAAACAGAGCGTATTTTTGGTCCTATGAGCCTTTTAGAGAGCATTTTTACAAACGGTAAAAAAGGTGTTACTCTTCAACGTTATAAAGGTCTTGGGGAAATGAATGCTGAACAACTTTGGGAAACAACGCTTGATCCCAATGCACGTTCTCTTTTACAAGTAAAAATTAATGATGCAACCGATGCAGATTCACTCTTTTCTCGTCTCATGGGTGATGAAGTTGAACCTAGACGTATTTTTATTCAAGACAATGCCTTAAGCGTTGCCAATCTTGATATCTAAAGATACTCTTCTGTTTTTGGCTGTGTAAACGTCGTAGTTTTATACGTTGTTTTTTCGTAGTTGAACATTCCCTCTCTATTTCATTTACGATAAAAGAAAAATAAGGTAGATCATATACATGGCAATTGAAACAGAACGTGTAGGAACCAAGGGTGGCATGGAGCACTCTTTTGGTTTTACAAGAGTAGATGAAACACAAAAACAATCCATGGTGGATGGTGTGTTTCATTCTGTCGCTGAAAATTATGACAAGATGAATGATATCCTATCATTGGGACTACATCGTGTGTGGAAAAATTCCATGATTGCATGGCTTTCCCCACCAGCACTTTCCCATTGGAAAGTTCTTGATGTTGCTGGCGGTACAGGTGATATTGCTTTTCGTATTCTTAATGCTTCACGCCAAAAAGCCCATGCTACAGTGCTTGATATTAATGGCTCAATGCTCAGCGTTGGTAAAAAACGCGCACAAAAAAATGGTCTTGCCCCTCTAATTGATTTTGTTGAAGCCAATGCAGAAAATCTACCTTTTGAAGATCAAAGCTTTGACGCTTACACGATTGCTTTTGGAATTCGCAATGTTCCTCATATTGATCAAGCCCTTAGAGAAGCTTTTCGTGTCTTAAAGCCCGGTGGACGTTTCTTATGTTTAGAATTTTCAAATGTCGAGATGCCTCTGTTGGATAAAATTTATGATCTTTGGTCTTTCCATGCTATCCCTAAGCTGGGTCAATTTATCGCAAATGATGGCGATGCTTATCGTTATTTGGTTGAATCTATCCGCAAATTTCCTAAGCAAGATGATTTTGCCCATATGATCAAGCATGCGGGGTTTTCGCGGGTATCGTACCGCAATCTCACCGGTGCGATTGCAGCGCTGCATTCAGGTTGGAAAATTTAAAAATGGTGCAAATTTCCCCTTACTTTCAATTGATGCGTGCAGGATGGGTTTTAACACGTGAAGGTGTTTTAAGTGCTCTCCCTCATGATGATCTTCAAGGATTTCCAGCGCTATGTCATCGTATAGCGCGTGCATTAGCACGACGCAAAACAAAAAAGAAACAACGATCTGAAAATATTTCATATGCCATTAATAAGCTTGGACCCTCTTACATAAAACTTGGTCAATTTCTTGCCACAAGACCTGATATTGTTGGGCGTGATATTGCGGAAGATTTGTCACAGCTACAAGATCGCGTCCAAACATTTTCTTGCACTGCCGCTATTGCTCAAATTGAAAGTTCTCTTGGTCGCTCTATTGATGATTTATTCGTAAATTTTTATCCCCCCATTGCCGCCGCGTCTATTGCTCAAGTTCATCCAGCTGAATATAGTGATGAAACTGGCCATAAGAAAAAATGTGCTGTAAAAGTTATTCGTCCCAATATCAGAGCACGTTTTTCTAAAGATCTTAGAGGATTCTATCTCATTGCTCATTTACAAGAGCGCTATATCCCTGCCTCTCGAAGGCTTCGTCCTGTTTGTGTGGTGGATACTTTAGCACAAACAACACGACTTGAAATGGATTTACGCTTAGAAGCAGCAGCTATATCTGAAATGGCTGAAAATATTCAACATGATACAGGCTTTCGGGTTCCACGTATTGACTGGGAACGGACAGGACGTAATGTTCTTACAATGGAATGGATTGATGGTATAAGAATATCCGAAACTTCCAAACTCAAAGAAGCAGGTTTTGATTTGAAGGCGCTTGCTATTACGCTTATTCAATCTTTTCTTCGTCATACACTGCGTGATGGTTTTTTTCACGCCGATATGCATCCTGGTAATTTATTTGTAGATGAAAAAGGATGTATTGTTGCTGTTGATCTAGGCATTACAGGAAGGCTTGGCAAAAAAGAAAAGCATTTCCTTGCTGAAATTCTTTACGGCTTTATTACCCGCGATTACCATCGAGTTGCACGTGCCCATTTTGAGGCCGGCTATGTTCCTTCACACCATAATATCGAAAGCTTTGCGCAAGCCAACCGCGCTATTGGCGAACCAATTCACGGACAATCAGCACAAAGCATTTCCATGGCTAAATTGCTCACTTTATTATTTGAAGTCACTGAATTATTTGACATGCAAACGCGACCTGAACTTTTATTGCTGCAAAAAACAATGGTTGTCGTGGAAGGTGTTGCCCGTACATTAGACCCCACTTTTAATATGTGGAAAGCTTCTGAACCCGTTGTCAAAGAATGGATTAGTAAAAATTTAGGACCCGTAGGCGTTGCAAAAGACTTTAGTGAAGGAGCACAAGCTCTCCTTTCGCTGGCACGCAAAACACCACAATTGGTTCAAAATTTCCAACGAATAGAAGAAGATTTCAATCAAATGAGAAAAACAGGTTTTAATCTTTCTCCTGCTACCCTCAAACAACTTGCTGTGGAACAAAGTCACAGAAACCGTTATGGTCGTTATAGTCTTTTCATCATTGCACTTTGTTGCGCTTGTCTTACTTTTTACTTTTTTCATCTTTTCTAATCTCCTTAATATGCTAAAAATATCAACAATGAAATCATTGAAATCATTTTTATTTCTTGGAGGTATTTTATGGCCAGTATTACTATTCGTAACCTGTCTCTTGAAACCAAAGAAGCTTTGCGCATACGCGCCGCGCAAAATGGTATTTCTATGGAAGAAGAAGCCCGCCGTCTTTTAAGCAATCCCCCTACTCACACCACACTCCCCTCTCATGACAGTGCTGTTGAAGTGCAATCATTGAAATCAAAATCTCTCCTTCTTATTATTGGTGGAAGTATTGCATCCTATAAAGCCCTTGATTTGATTCGCCGTTTACAAGAACGTGGAGCACATTTAAAAGTTGTGATGACAAAAGCAGCGCAAAAATTTATTACGCCTTTAGCCGCTGAAGCTTTAAGCGGTGGTACTGTATATACTGATTTATTTTCACGTGAAGAAGAATATGATATCGGACATATCCGATTAGCACGTGATGCTGACCTGATTATTTTAGCTCCTGCTACAGCCAACCGCATTGCAAAAATAGTCAATGGCATAGGAGATGATCTGGCTGATTGTGTCCTTTTAGCAGCACGCTGTCCACTCTTGATTGCACCCGCCATGAATCCAGCCATGTGGGTGCATCCAGCAACTATTCGTAATGTTGCACAATTGCACGCAGATGGCGTTCATATCATCGGACCAGAAATCGGAAAGATGGCTGAACGTGACGAGATTGGATATGGACGTATGAGCGAACCTTTAACTATTGTCGCTGCTATAGAGAATCTTTTGAATGTGCATGAAAAACCTCTCTTTGGCCGCCATTTCATCGTTACCTCTGGCCCTACCCATGAACCAATTGATCCAGTACGTTATCTTGCTAATCGGTCCTCAGGTAAACAAGGTCATGCCATTGCAACCGCTCTTGCACATTTGGGTGCAAAAGTAACACTTATTTGTGGACCTGTTCATCTTGCAGACCCACAAGAAGTAAAAACAATTCATGTTGAAACAGCACAACAGATGTTAAAAGCCGTTCAAACCGCATTGCCTGCTGATGGTGCCATCTTTGTTGCCGCTGTTTGTGACTGGCGTAGTCAAACCCAATCTTTACACAAAATTAAAAAGGATGCTCATAAAACACCACCATCCCTTCAAATGGTTGAAAATCCTGACATTTTAGCAACGATTGGACACGCTCCAAAACGCCCCTCATTGGTCATTGGTTTTGCTGCTGAAACATGCGATATTATTGCTAATGCGCAAAAGAAATGCGTTGAAAAAGGAGCTGATTTCATTCTTGCTAATGATATTTCTCTTCAAGTAGATGGTACAAGTGTCATGGGTTCTGATACAAATCAAGTTTATCTTGTGAGTAGAGAAAAAGTTGAACAATGGCCTCATATGAGTAAACAACACGTAGCGCAAAAATTAGCAAACGTGATTGTATCGTTTTTTGCCCCCCAAACATCTACTCCTCATGAGAAAAATATATCCCTTTGCAAATAAGAACTCTTCAAACGCGTTGATATTAAAACACCTTATAAAATAGAACTGATAATAGGTGTCTATCCATCTCAATTAGTATATAATATTTTTGATTTATAATGATAACCTAGCATTGTTCATATTAAATTAGAATCCCAGACATCGTAAGATTCTCTCATTTCCAATTTCTCTCATATTGAATCAATAAAAATCATTTTCTTGCACGTTTTAAACAAGGATAACTGTATGAATACAAAACGTTTAAGAAAGAACTAAAAGCGCTTATAATGGACCGTCTCAAGAACCAAGAGCTTGTCTCGGACAACACTAAGGATGATGGCACCAACGTACTCTTTTTATTAAGAGTATAGTGATGCCCTATAAGTTTTATATTATTCACGAGAGCTTTACCCATAGACCATTCACAAGCGCTGTTGCGAAATGGGTGTGACAAGCGTTAAAAAATGTTTTTTTTAAAAATCACATCTCACTCTAGCCTTCATAAAAGTAGGATCTATTGCACTACTGTCTCCCCAGCTTATAAAAAAACAAGCTATCATTCACTTTGCCTACCATTAATTTTGAGAAAGCTCTTGCACTGGATAAAATTTATAAAAAGCATTTTCTCTCTTCAATGTTTTTATCCCCATATTGGTCCTATTTATGATATACGAATAAATGATTTTGATTGTTTCATGATGAGAACAGCTCATGAGAAAATATGGCAACTTTATTTGAAACTCTTATTCACTATGAAAATGATGTATAAATTAATATATTATAATATCTCAACGCAATTTTAAGCATACCTCACACTGACGCTCATAAAGAGTGTAGACAAAATTCATTGTACCACTGTCTATAAGTTTATGAAACTGACGCTTTTATTATTTTCCTCAGTGATCGGTCTTTAAGATTAAATGTCTGTCTCCTCTCTCCAGCATACCAAGACCACAAAGACTAGAATTTTATCCATGATATCCTCACATTGTGACGATTCATGAGAAGCATTTTTATTCTTTTATCGAAAGCTTTGTACCCATACATTGGTCTCGCCTATAATGTGCACGTAAATAATTTTTTGATGTTGAATAGAGACTTTGAAATTAAAGAATATTTCTATATTTTGGATTCTTATTCAAGTTGAAAATGATCAATTCTCTTCATAAATTAATGGTGTTATTATCTAAAAATTATTTGATACAGTGCACCACTTGTATGAAAAGTGCTTCAATGAATTCTTACTTCATTGCACTTATGGCTTTTAAAATTCAAAATCTCATCATTTTTAAGCATCAGTGACATCTCCCTTTCTTTGCTTCTTCTCAAAAAACTGCTCTTCCATGGGATCGGACGGTCAATCGCCTAAGCTTATTTTTTCCACTTCTATCATATTAATCATTCTGTTGCCCAAAATTAGAATATCTACGGAGCTACTACGTTACCCCTATTCCATTGAACTCAATATTTTTTGAAAGCGAGAGGCAAAAGCATGCTGCCAAATAGTAGAAAAGTACAGAATTTTAGGAATTGTGTAAAACAATTAAGCACTTAAATAAACTAAGTTAGATAAATCTACTGAATAAATAGAAGTAAATAACTTTCCTCTCCAAAGTTCTTATTCCTTAATTTTTTACATATATCATATAAACGCAATAATCTACACTATGTACAAAAATAATAAAAACTTCTTCTACAACAGCTGCTTTTTAAATTCTTCTTTGTTTTAAAAATCAAAATTTCTATTTATTCAAACTTTATTTTAAATAAAGGAGCCTTATCCGTTTTTTATAATGTTTTTGAAAAAAATCTTGTAATTCAAAGAAAGAAAAAATTACACTGTACATACTTTAAATATATTTCTTGTTTTTTTTGCTTCTTTCCTTAGTTTATTAATCTATGATTTTTACTGCTGCTTATCGTGCTTTACAACGTCTTCTGACCTCGCAATATCGTATTATGATACTGAAAGCATTGGGGGTTACTTTTTTCATTCTCACCATTTTATGGTTATGTGTGCACCAACTTTTTGTGTCTTACTTTTGGCCCTGGATTGCTCAATTTCTTCCTGGACTCCCTAGTTGGGCGGGATGGATTGGTTTTAGCATGCTTATCATTTTTAATCTTGGTTTGGCTCTTTTGTTAGCTTTTTTGATTGCACCAATCACCGCTATGATTGGTGGTTTTTTCATTGATTCTGCTGCTGAAATCATTGAAAAAGAGGATTACCCAAATGAGCCTATTGGACAAGCTTTGCCGTTTCAGCGTTCTCTTATCATTTCCTTTAAATTTGTTATTTTAAGCCTTCTTGGTAATGGAATTGCTTTTATTTTATTCTTCATACCAGGTATTAATTTAATTGCTTTTTATCTTATTAATGGTTATTTGCTCGGTCATGAATATTTCTTGTTTGCTGCTTATCGTTTTCGAACAGAGCAAGATGCACGTACTTTTTTACATACTCATTACACAACGGTTTTTGGTGCAGGATTATTAATAGCGCTTTTTGTTTCGATTCCAATTCTTAATTTAGCAACACCGCTTTTTGCAGCCGCCTTTATGACATATTTACACAAAATGCTTTCCCAAAAGACCATGGCACGCATTACACAAAAATAGTTTCCTTGACTTTAAGGTTAATAAAACTTGCCAGCCAAAGAAAGCATAATATAAAATTTTATGTTTTCTCTTTTATTAAAGCAATATATTGATTTATAATGATAATTTATTGTTCCACAATATGAGTGAAAAACCTAAATATCATGAGGGTTTCTCATTTTAATCCTATTCATATTGGATCAATTGAAATCGTTTGTTTATGTATCATAAATGAAGGTGGTATGCGGATAAAAGTACTTTCAAAAAGGCGTGAAATATCTTTATATGAATCCTCTCAATGCAAACATTATCGTCGCATTGAAAACTGAAAAAGAGTATGATGGTGCCGCTTTGTACCTTATATTTCAGTAAAAATGGAGAGCATAATGTATTTTATACCCTTCATAGAGAAATGATTATTATACTCTTCATGGGTACCGTCATAAGAGAGTTTTGGGAATATTGAGACTGTTAAATCTAGCAACGCGTGAATACATAACAAGAACAATATTTTGTTTTTGACGTTCTATTTTATGTGAAAAGCGTGCACTTTGAAAGACCATTCTGAAAAAATATTGCTCTGGTGTTGGCGTTTCGCTAACATAACATTATCATAGTCATTATCTTTAATGAATGAGTGTGGCTTATATTATAAGGTTTCTTGATTTAAAAATTGTTGATATTAATGATTAACTGGATGTTCATTTTCATTAAAAGAAAATAAGGCGTTTGTTAATGAGCGCAAGGAGTGAGTTTTAATACAAAAATCAAAGAATAAAAACATGTCAGTTCTTAAAACTTCTGAGAAGTTTGTTATAGGAAATACTCTTCATGCATATGATTGTTGTAAAATTGGAAAAATTAAAAAACAGTAGAGTGAGAGCTATACGTATACTGATAAAAGTATTAAATAGACTCGTTTGGTCAGCCGGCAAAGCAAATGTGACTGCTTAAATTCTATATTCTTTCAAATCATGCAAAAGGTGTATAATATTTTAAAGGAAGGTTATAAAGATGAACTGGATTACAAATTATGTTCGCCCTAAAATTAATTCTATATTGGGACGCCGTGAAATTCCAGAAAATCTATGGATTAAAGATCCTACCAGTGGTGAAATGATCTTCCATAAAGATTTGGAAGCCAATCAATTTGTGGCTCCTAATTCTGGCTATCATATGCGTATCAGTGCCAAAAATCGTCTCATGCATTTTTTTGATGATGGTATTTATACAGCTCTTGAAAATCCAAAAGTTGTGACAGACCCTTTAAAGTTTCGCGACGAAAAACGCTATATTGATCGGTTAAAAGAGTACCGTTCTAAACTCGGTGTTGAGGACAACATTTTGAGTGCACGCGGTACGATTGAGGGTTTGCCAATTATTGCAACCGTTCAAGATTTCGCCTTTATGGGGGGATCACTCGGTATGGCCTCAGGAGAAGCTATTATCAAAGCTTTTGATACTGCCATTGCCGAAAGATGCCCTTTGGTTCTTTTTACTGCTTCTGGTGGTGCACGCATGCAAGAAGGAACACTCTCATTGATGCAAATGCCCCGTACAACAGTAGCGATTGAAATGTTGAAAGAAGCAAAACTTCCCTATATTGTTGTGCTGACTAATCCAACCACCGGTGGTGTTACTGCTTCTTACGCCATGCTTGGTGATATTCACATTGCCGAACCTGGCGCTATGATTGGTTTTGCTGGTCCACGTGTGATTCAACAAACGATACGTGAAACCCTACCAGAAGGGTTTCAAAGTAGTGAATATCTGCTTGAACATGGTATGATTGATATGGTTGTATCGCGTTTAGAAATGAAAACAACAATTGCGCGTATTTTACGCTTGATGATGAAACGCCCTGCTGTTTTTAACCCTTCCGATCCATCCCCAACAGACTCTCAAACATCGCTTTCTAGGACAAAAGCAGCTTAAGTTTATGCAACAAAGTCAAATACAAAGGGTGGTGGATGATTTACTAAAAAATTATCCGAAAAAATTTGATCTTTCTTTAGAGCGTATTGTTCACCTTTTAGAGCGTCTTGGTAATCCACATTTAAAACTTCCACCTGTTATTCACATCGCTGGAACAAATGGCAAAGGATCTGCCTCCGCAATTTGTCGTGCTCTTTTGGAAAGTGAAGGATACTGCGTTCATGTTTATAGCTCACCTCATCTCGTCAACTGGAATGAACGCTGCCGGTTAGGTCAAAAAGGAGGTGGTCAACTTGTTACAGAAAACCAATTGGCTGAGACAATCCGTGAAATTATAAAAGTAAATCGTCAAGAGCCGATTACTATTTTTGAAATTTTTACAGCCGCTGCCTTTATGCTGTTTAGTATACATCCAGCTGATGTTGTTATTTTAGAAGTTGGATTGGGAGGACGTTTTGATGCTACCAATGTCGTTAACAAAACAGCTGTATCGCTTATTATGCCCATTGATTATGATCATGAGAATTTTCTTGGAAACACAATTGCTCAAATCGCTTTTCAAAAAGGGGGGATTATAAAACCAAACGTTCCAGTGGTCATCGGAAAGCAGAATTATGAAGAAACTCTTGCTACTTTAATACCCCTTGCCGATAAAAATAAAGCATCTTATGCTCTCTTTGATCAAGATTATCAAAGCTATAAAGAACATGGACGTATGGTTTTTCAAAACCATCAAGGTCTCATGGACCTTCCTCTTCCTAACCTTATTGGAGACCACCAAATTGCTAATGCTGGTGCATCTCTTGAAGCAGTTTATCAAGCGGGTTTTCAACTTTCAGAACAAACCATAAATGACGCTTTGAAAAATATTTATTGGCCCGCACGAATGCAGCGTCTTACCCAAGGACTTTTGGTTGATCAACTATCTCCTGATATTGATTTATGGTTAGATGGTGGTCACAATCCTGCTGCAGGAAAAGTTATTGCGGCAGAACTTACACAATGGAGAAAAAAAACAGATCGTCCCATTATTATGATTTCTGGCATGCTTAATACCAAAGATGCTGTCGGTTATTTTCGTCCTTTAGCAAACCTTGTCGATAAAGTATATACGATACCGCTTATTAACAATGACGCCAGTCTCTCTCCAATAAACTTAGCTGAATCAGCCCAAAAAGCAGGAATCTTTGCTACTCCACAAGCACATCTACAAGATGCTTTGCATAAAATTAAAATGGAATATAAAGAGGCTATTGTCCTTATTAGTGGTTCTCTTTATCTTGCGGGTGATATTTTGCGTGACAATAAAACACCACCGTGCTAGATAATTAGCTATTTTTAAAGCTTTGAAAGATAGACCTTTTAATCATGCAACTTGATTGTGCACTTTATCAACATCCTAAACTCATTACTGTTTTTGGCGGATCCGGTTTTGTAGGACGACATGTCGTTGAAACTTTGACTAAGCGGGGATATCGCGTTCGCATCGCTGTTCGTTGTCCACAAAAAGCTTATTACATGCTACAAATAGGAGAAGTAGGACAAACCCAAATGCTTAAAACAGATATCAAGCATCGTGCCTCTGTTGCACGCGCATTGCTTGGAGCTGATGCAGCAATATTTTTACCCGGTAGCTTAAAACAAGCAAATCAATCGAATTTTAAAAGCACACAAATTGATGGTGCTTACAATGTTGCTGAATTAACAGTAGAAGCTGGTATTCCTCTCATCTATATGTCGACTCTTGTGGCTAGCGAAAACACTGCATGTCTTTATGCACGTGTTAAGTTTATGGGTGAACAAATCATTCATAACAAGAATCCTCAGGCAATTATTATACGTCCATCCATTATCTTTGGACCAGAAGATTGTTTCTTTAATACCTTAGCAGATTTGTCACGTTTTTTACCAATTATGCCTCTTTTTGGAGGTGGGAAAAGCAAATTGCAACCCGTATATGTTGGTGACGTTGCTGAGTTTATCGCACGTGCTTTAGATGGACAGGTAGCTTGGGGAAAAAAATATGATCTTGGTGGTCCCCAGATTATCACCCTCCAAAATGCTCTTGAAAATATACTTAAAATCATTCGTCGTAAAAAAACAATCCTATCTATGCCTCTTTCTGTCGGTCTATTGATTGGAGGAGTTTTAGGAACGATTGGTAAGTTGCCTCTTGTGCCAACGCTCGTAACAGCCAATCAAATACGCTTTTTGCAAATGGATAACATTGTTTCTAAAGAAGCTATAGAGAATGGATATACTCTAGAAGGAGTAGGAATTACTCCTAGAGCAATGACTGCATTCTTGCCAAGTTATCTCTGGCGATTTCGTCCACATGGTCAATTTTCCCAAAACCTACTCGTCTAGAATAAATTCTTCTAAAACTGAGTTAATTATTTGATTTATAATTCATAGCGCGTTGTTAGCGGTTTTAAAATCAGAGTGTTCAATAGAGTGATGTTTTTGCATTTTTAATGCTCCATTTAGTATCACAAAACATGTTTCCTCGCACATCTATAGTATTTTGATAAAAACTGTTGGAAACAGGAGAAAAGCACTTCTTATAAACTGTCTTTATCCAAGAGCAGGTGCAACATTGGAATCCTAAAGAACCGATCCTGAACTGCCTATCCATAAACATGATAATCTATGGCTTTGCATTTATATTATTTTGCCAAAAAGCTTAATAATGAGATTAAAGTAATTCTTCCTTTTTCAAAAACCGCATAAGTGAGTAGAATACGAGTATACTACTTTCGATATTATCCCATAAAAATCGATATAAAAACTGTAAAGCAATGCACCATTTTTATTATTTAAAAGGTATTCCCTCTGGAAACTTTTAAAAGCTTTAAAGTTACGTGAAAAGGATAGAATTTTGTTTATATAATAAAACTTATCATGAAGATCTCCTACTCTGTCAGTAACATCACTACTCAGATCCATAAATGCATATTTGTTGCACAAATTTATGGAGATTTTAAAAGAGCTTTTTCACATAAAGAAGTCCTCTTCTTGTCTTGCATTTTTTTTTAATTTCTCCTACCGTCTTGGAAAAAATTATTTTAAAGGAATGAAGAATGGCAGCTCAAGATTTTGTTGTCAAAGATATTGCACTTGCCGCTTATGGTCGTAAAGAACTTGATATTGCTGAAACTGAAATGCCTGGTTTGATGGCTTGTCGTAAGGAGTTTTCTTCCAGCCAACCTTTGCGCGGAGCGCGTATTTCTGGCTCATTGCATATGACAATTCAAACAGCTGTTTTAATTGAAACATTAAAAGCAATTGGCGCCAATATACGGTGGAGCTCTAGCAATATTTTTTCTACGCAAGACCATGCAGCAGCAGCTATCGCCGCAACTGGCATTCCTGTATTTGCCGTTAAGGGTGAAACATTGGAAGAATATTGGACTTATATAGATGCAATCTTCCAATGGCCAGATGGTAATCCTTCCAATCTTATTTTAGATGATGGAGCTGACGCCACAAACTATATTTTAATGGGAAGTCGTGCAGAACAAAATAAAGATATTTTATCACATCCCAAAACAGAAGAAGAAGAAATTTTTTTCAAACAAATACAAAAGCGTATGGATGCAACGCCAGGTTTTTTTACACAACAGCGCGCAGCAATTAAAGGTGTAAGCGAAGAAACCACAACAGGTGTAAACCGTCTTTATCAGTTACAAAAAGAAGGACTTCTACCTTTTCCTGCTATTAATGTTAATGATAGCGTCACTAAATCAAAGTTTGATAATAAATATGGATGTAAAGAATCATTGGTCGATGGTATTCGACGTGGAACAGATGTGATGATCGCTGGTAAAACTGCCATTGTCTGTGGTTATGGTGATGTAGGAAAAGGTTCAGCAGCATCTCTTTCTGGTGCTGGGGCTCGTGTTAAAGTAACAGAAATTGATCCTATCTGCGCTCTTCAAGCCGCTATGGATGGCTATGAAGTTGTTAATTTGGATGATGCTGCTTCCAGTGCTGATATTATCATCACGACAACAGGCAATAAAGATGTTGTTCGTTTAGATCATATGCGACAAGTAAAGGATATGTGTATTCTTGGAAATATTGGTCATTTTGATAACGAAATCCAAGTCGCTGCCCTTAGAAATTTGCCATGGACGAATATTAAACCACAAGTTGATATGATCACCTTTCCCGATGGAAAACGCATCATTTTGCTCTCTGAAGGACGATTGTTAAACCTCGGCAATGCGACGGGGCATCCTTCTTTTGTCATGTCAGCTTCGTTTACCAATCAAGTTTTAGCGCAAATTGAACTTTTTACCCGTACAGAACACTATACAAATGAAGTCACTGTTTTGCCTAAACATCTTGATGAAAAGGTTGCACGTCTACATCTGGATCGGTTAGGAATAAAATTAAGTGTTTTATCAGAAGAACAAGCCGCTTATATTGGAGTCTCACCACAAGGACCTTATAAACCAAACCATTACCGTTACTAATACGTTTCCTTGGGTTAAAAAAGGGAAAGATGTCGTGCTCAGCTTTGGTGACTATAACCCCAAAGAAAAAACTCAAAAAGAGATCCGAATCTATACGTATATACTTTGCCTTTTTTTCTTTTTTTCTCCAACATGCGCTTTTTCTCAGTCATTGGAAGGTTATTTACCATTTTTCTTCACTTTGCCGAATGGTCCATGGCTGCTTTTAGCGCTGTGTGGAGGAATTTCTTGTGCTTCACTTCTCTCATGTATAGCTGTTACCGTGCGTGCAAAAAAAACTGCACAGAAGCCTTTGAAGATAATTCAGGCAAATTTTTCTGAAAAACTTAAATATTATGAATGGCTTCTGGAAGAAACCGAGCAATTCCTTCTTATTTGGGAAAATCCAACAACCTTACCCCATGTTGTTGGTGATCTTTCCACATTGCAAAAAATAGGAATCGATCAGAAAGATTTTCAGCGTTTTGAGCTCTGGGTTGAAGAAAATTCTCTGCGAGAACTTGATTATGCATTGACTCAACTCCGTTGTAAATGTCACCCTTTTGATCTTTCTATCACCACCACAAACAATGTACTGCTACAAGTTACAGGAGTCATCGCAGGAACAGTCGCCATTGCTCGTTTTCAAGATATCTCAAAACAACAGAGTGAAAATGCTCGTTTACAGAAAGATATCGCCCGCCTTCTTACTGAACTGAGAATGCAGCGTAATCTTCTTGATCTTATTCAAGAGCCCGTATGGATAAAAGATTGTGAAGGAAAAGTTTGTTTTATCAATCGCGCCTTTAGAGAAATGACAGACTTTCGTGAAGACAGTGATGACGTGGGGGATCTTTTCAATGAAAATACACAACGCAAAACAGATGAAACAGAAACAATTTTTCAAGAACATGTTCATACGGTTATTGGTGGAGAACGGCACCGTTTTCATCTCACACGTATTACAACAGCTGAAGGGATGGCAGCTTTTGCACGTGATGACAGCGCCTATGAAAATCTTGCTCATGAATTAAGATATGTTCTTCAAAGTCATTGTGAAACACTTGACCAAATTTCAACAGCTGTAGCCATTTTTGATACAAACCAAAAATTAAAATTCTGTAATCACGCTTTCAAAATTTTATGGCCGTTGGAGAGTTCTTTTTTAGAAAGTGAACCAAGCCATACATTGTTTCTTGAACGTTTACGTGAAAAGGGGCTCATTGCTGAACACCCTGATTGGCGCGCATGGAAAGAAGAACTTTTAAAAGCCTATTGGCAAACAGAATCGAACCAACAAATTTGGAATCTTCCAGATGGGCGTACGGTGCGTGTTGTCTCGAACCCTCATCCACAAGGAGGTGTCACTTGGCTTTACGAAAACCTTACCGAAAAAATTGATCTTGAGCGCCGTTATAATACACTTATTAAAATACAAGGTGAAACACTTGATAAACTTTCTGAAGGTGTGGTCGTTTTTGGTACTGATGGACGCCTTCGCTTATCGAATCCTGCCTTGTCGAAATTGTGGTCTCTTCCTTATAATTTACTGGTAGAAGGAACCCATATTACACAGTTACAAAGCCATTGTTCAGCCTTAACCTTGGGGCAAGAATGGGATCAATTTACCAAGTTCATTACCGGTTTTGCTGAAAAACGTGAAACATTTTCAGGTCGTATAGATCTTAAAAATGATATGATTATTGACTATACTCTGGTCCCTCTTCCTAATGGACAAACGATGCTTACTTTTGTGAATGTTACGGACACTGTCCATGTTGCGCGTGCTCTTCAAGAAAAAAATGAAGCATTAGAAAGTGCTGATCGTTTGCGTAATAAATTTGTCCAACATGTTTCTTATGAATTACGCACACCTCTCACCAATATTATTGGATTTTCCGATATTTTACGTGATCAAATTTTCGGTTCTATCAATGAACGTCAACAAGAATATCTTGAACACATTCATTCAGAATCAGGAACTCTTTTAAATATTGTTAACGATATTCTTGATCTTGCTACCCTTGATGCAGGCATTATGGAGTTGGACATAAAATCGGTTAACATTGCCGATGCTATGATACAAGCAGTAGCACGTGTAGAAGATCGCCTTAATGG
This sequence comes from Bartonella sp. AP40SXNS, assembly GCF_042195825.1. NCBI lineage: Bacteria > Pseudomonadati > Pseudomonadota > Alphaproteobacteria > Hyphomicrobiales > Bartonellaceae > Bartonella > Bartonella sp. AP40SXNS. Next base: position 153,251 of record NZ_JBHIPB010000001.1, on the reverse strand, counting down.
ACGTCATATTACGCTTTTACAACAAATTTCTCCTTCCTTAAATTCTATTTCTGCTGATGAAAAGCGCTTGCATCAAATTTTTGTGAATGTCCTGAGTAATGCTATTAATTTTGCAACGGAGGCGAGTACTATTGAATTTTGCGTTGATGAACAAGATGATAACATTGTCTTTAGCGTTCACAATCAGGGCTCTGACATCCCAGAAGATGTCCTTGATCGTATTTTTAAACGTTTTTCTTCCCATTCACACCATGGTGGGCGTGCGGGAGCGGGTCTTGGCCTTTCCCTTGTAAAAAGTTTCGTTGAACTACACGGTGGACATGTTGAAATTCTTACCGGTTCTGGAAAAGGAACAACAGTTAAATGTTTTTTCCCACTCTCCAAAGGAGATACGATTTTTTAATTTTAACCTTTATGATAACAAAAATTTTTCATCCATTTCATGGAACTTTTAATGAATTTTAGTTTTTTTCTTGAAAATGAAGAGGCAACAAAGCTTTTTTCACAAAATTTAGCTCTTTCTTTAAAGCCAGGAGATCTTGTAACGCTGCAAGGAGATCTTGGAACTGGAAAGTCAACCATTGCACGTACAATCATTCAAACACTTGCGAACGATAACACTATGGATGTTCCAAGCCCTACTTTTACTCTTGTGCAAAGCTATCAACTTCCAAAGTTTGAAATTATTCATGCTGATCTTTATCGCCTTTCTATGGCAGAAGAAATTGATGAATTAGGGCTTCATGAAGCTCGTGAGAAAAATATTTTACTTGTTGAATGGCCAGAAAGAAATACAGCTCTTTTAGAGCTTGCCACTTTTGCACTCACCTTACATTATAAAGAACATGGGCGTCATGTAACAGTTAAATCAGCGCAACATTCCATTGAATGTTTGCAACAGTCTTTCGCAATTCGTACATTTTAAAAAAAACATGGACATCATCATTTTTAATTTGATAATACCTCAGTACTACCTATGAAATTTGAGATGATGGACAACATAAAGAAGGCTTCAATGGAGGCACCAACCATGGAAGATGAAGTGAAATGCTGCCTCTTTCATATAACAATGACATAAATTGCAAAGAACAGTCGTTAATTTATAGGAATTCATCAATTTATTTTAGAGAATCTGATACCTACAATTTTGATTTTAGAGAATAGTATAAGAGAATTTTAAATTGAAGTGGTAACCCTTTAGAAGAGCATTATATAACCTGTAGTGAATTGCTTGTTTCTTTCTGCTTAAAAATTGTGAGCTTCAAAAAAGTAATTTGCAAAGTTTTTTCTTAAAATCTCCTTTTATGTGTTGAAAGCACTATCTATCTCAATAGTCTTATCTAAGAAGAAAATATCATTCACTTAAATATTCGTTGGCACGCATATAAACAAGGAATTGCCTACATTGTTCATACAGGACAATTTTTTGATAAAAAATGATCTATTGAATTACGTATAACAGTGTGGATTCTTAAAATCATTTAAATTTTTGATTTAATTGAATTGCTATTACAATGTATTACAGAAAAGGAATGTAAAAAAAATCAAAAGGAGAGACTAAAATTTCTCTCCTTTATCGTTACTGTGTATGGCATTAACTAAGGCCATTTTTTATCCACTCAGAAAGACGTCCTTTAGAGGTAGCGCCAACCATATTCGATGAAATATTTCCATTTTTAAACATTAGTAATGTAGGGATAGAACGTACTCCGTATTGGGTAGCCAGTTCCGGATTTTCATCAATATTTACCTTAGCAATTTTAACTTGATTTTGCATTTCTATTGAAATTTCATCCAAAATTGGAGCAATCACTTTGCAAGGGCCACACCATTCTGCCCAAAAATCAACCACAACAGGGGTGGAAGAGGTTAGAACTTCACTTTCGAAATTGTCCTTATCAACTTTTATACACGTCATTGATTTATCCTTTATATTCACTTTTTATAGATTGGTATAATAACAATTCATATCAAGTTATTGCAAAGATAAATTATTAAAGGACTTTTTTACATCAGAGATTGTGCGTTGTGTTTGTTTGAGCGATTTTATGAAAGTAAATAAAGTGTAAAAATGCTTTGCAAGGAAAAGACTAACTTATAAGGCAACTTCACTAAGAAATGCCTCAAGTTTTTCTGGAGAAAGTTTGAAAATTTTGGCTTCTTTACTATAGATAAGCAGAGCTTGTATATCTTTATCGGGATGAATAGCTTGCAATAATTTTCGATAAAGAGCCATTTGCAACCAATGATGGGAAGCAATAGCGGCTTCATTTTCTGGTGGGGTTCCCGTTTTAAAATCGGCAAAGATAATGCTGTTTTGCGTGATGTAGAGACGGTCAATTTGACCAGAGATTACTTGTTCTTTTCCACGAATTTTTACAATGCCCATTAAGGAAACCTCAGCACGTGAATGCTCAGAAAAAAGGGGTTTGAGATAAACATGATCTAATATTTTCCAAATATGGCAAAGAGCATCTTCTCTTTGGCTCTCATGCCAATGAGAGGCTTTGATATTGAGATAGTTTTGAGCATAATCTCGACGTTTTTGTGGGGGACAATCGGGTAAATATTGTAACAATCGGTGAATGAGATTACCGTATTCAATGAAAAAAGCTCTGTTTGTGTTCGTTTCTCCTAAAACAGGTGAAATAGTAAATTGTTTTGGACTTGAGGAAGGTTCTGTATCAGCTTCAATAGAAAGGCTCGCTACTGAGGGTTTTAACGGTTTTGGGAGAATTGGTTCTGCTGGTACTTTATGAGAGAAAAAAGCAGGCAAAGGCGGTAAAGTTTGGCACTCAGAACGAGAGGCTTCCTGATTTATTGAGGCAGAAGAAGAATCTGTGATACAATAACGCCAAGCTGCAATATCTTCTGCAGGACCCTTAATGGGAACTGCATGCGGTTTGAGAGCTTTCTTTACCAATTGTAGCCACGTATGAGGATTATTGCGTTCACCGCTATACCCGCAAACAAACAATCGATCTTCAGCACGCGTCATTCCTACATAGAGAAGGCGCCTATACTCCTCTTCAGCACGCTCTTTTAAACGCAAAATTGCTTGTTTAGAGGGCATTGTATCGAATTCTGCATTAGGGCACCAGATAAAAGCTTGTTGATCACTCAAATGTGCATTGTTCAAGGGAACTTCAAGCAAGTGAGGTGAATGCTGAGGATGCCAGATTGCACTACCAGGATCAACCAGAAATACAACGGAAGCTTCCAGTCCTTTTGCAGCATGAACAGTCATGATGCGAATTTCTTCATGATTTTGGTCAAACTCACGTTTAATTTCTGGTTCACTGACACTTAATGTTTCCAAAAAAGCTTGTAATCCTGGTAACCCCGTTTTTTGAATCGCGAGTGTGTAGTCCATAAAAGCATCAAGCACATCATTGGCTTCCGAGCCTAAGCGCGCTAAAATTTTTTGTCTTCCCTTATCATTATTCAGAATATGGCTATAGAATTCGAAGACTGGTATTTTATCCACTAAAGTACGATATTGACTCAAGCTTTCAAAAGCATCTTTAAAAGGAATATGCGACGATGCCTGTTCACAAAGGCTTTTCCAAAGAGAGCCTGTACGGTGAGCGGCAAGTTGATAAAGTTCCTCTTCGCTAAGCGCAAAGAGTGGACTTTTTAAAACACAAGCAAGAGACAAATCGTCTTGTGGTTGCAAAACAAAACGTCCGAGTGCCATTAAATCACGCACGCTCATATGTTTTATAAGCTGTAAACGGTCTGCACCAGCGACAGGTATATTGCGTTGTTTAAGGGCACGAGAAAGCGCTAGGGCAAATTGATCACGCTTACGAACCAAAACCATAATATCACTAGCACGCAATAACCGCCCTTTTGCTGGAAGCATTTCTCCTTTTTGTAACCAGCCTGCAATACTTTCAGCAACTTTTTCTGCCAAACGTACTGCTGGTGTATCTAAATGATCAACAGTTACATGCCAATCATCAGGAAATTCGTCTTTTTCTTTAGAAATAGCATCCCATAAAATAACTTCACCTGGACTGTGAGTACGGATAGCTTCGTGTATGGTTTTTGTATTTTCTGCCGAAAGCCCTTTATAATTTTCTGGTGTTTCAAAAACAAGATCAACGCTTTTAAGAACATCTGCTGTAGAGCGAAAAGAGTAATGCAGTTGTATTTTTTCGAATTTCTGCTTTGCTTGTTGTGCTTTTTTTTGAATAATTTTCCCATTTGCAGCAAAATTTTCTGGTGCAGCGCCCTGAAAGGAATAAATAGACTGTTTTTCATCTCCAACAGCAAAAAGAGTACGTATATTGTCACGTTGACTATGACCTGTAAAAAATTCTTGCGCTAAAAATTGAATAATTTTCCATTGATCAGGGTTCGTATCTTGTGCTTCATCAAGCAAAATATGATCAAGACCCTTATCAAGTTTATAGTGCACCCATTGGCTTGCACCTTCACGTTGCAATAAATGGAGTGTGCGCTCAATGAGATCATCAAAGTTTAAAAAACCATTGGTTTTTTTTAAATTTGCATAAATTTTGAGATAAAGGGCACAAAGCTGAAAAGCCGCCATATTGAGGGTCGCAACTTTTGCGCATTGATATTTCTCTAAAAGAATAGAAAGCTCGCTTTGTTTATCTTCAAGCATTTGTTGAATAAAAGGCCAAATTTCGTCTGATTTTTTACGAGATAAATTTGAGAAATTCCGTGGCTCACCTTTTGTTGTAAAATAAATATCAGAAATACTATTGAGAATATTTGTCTCATCACGTACCTCTTCTAATTGGGAAAGTTTTGCCACCATATCCTTGAAGCTTTGACTTCCATTGGTTTCACAATGGTTAAGAGCATAAAGAGGAAGACGAGCAGTCTGTTGAATTTTTTCTAGTAATTGCTGATTTGTATCATCAGGTGCTAAATCAAACAGCGACCGCAATTTTTCTTCTCCATTTTCAGACAGAAGAGAAGACAAAAAATCAGACAGTTTATGTTGCTTTTCAGCTGCTTCATACAGCAATTGGTTAAAAGTATGTTCACTGATAACCTTAAGCAGCTGTTTTAGAGCGGGTTGTACATCATGATGCTTCAAAAGTTGGCAGCGAGCTTCTTGTAGTAATTTCTTGCGGTTGACATCATCTATGAGTTCGAAATGTCCAGCAATATTGGCTTCTAGCATAAATTGATGCAAGAGAGATTCGCAAAATGCGTGAATAGTCTGTATTTTCAAACCACCAGGTGTTTCTAAAGCACGAGCAAAGAGTTGGCGCGCATAGGTTATTTTTGTTGCACTGATAGGTTTGTTTTCAAACTTCGATAAGATTTCTTTAAGCTGCGCATCATCGAGTTCATTCCAGCTGGAGAGTGTGCGAAAAATTCGTGATTGCATAACAGCGGCGGCGGCTCTCGTGTAAGTAAGGCATAAAATACGTGCTGGAGGCGTACCGTTTAAAAGCAAACGGATAACACGTTCGGTTAGAACATGGGTTTTTCCAGATCCTGCATTTGCAGAAACCCACACGTTTTTTTGGGGATGTGTTGCTGTTGCTTGTGCATCAAGAGCGGCTTCAGGAATAGAAAAAAACGTCATGATTACTCTTCTTTATGAAAACCACTTGACCATTCCCATAAGCGTGCCAGATGATCATAGTCACTTTCATATTGTTTTAACATAGGGACTGCGTGTGAAAGATAGCCTTGTTGTGGATTTTGATAATAAGTTATGAGTGCGATAAGATTTTCCCATGCATTGTCAGCAAGATCAACAGCACTTAGATGAGTTTTTCCGTCTTTTTTCTTTAAAAGAATTGATTGGGGTTTAATTTCACCTTTTTTGTTAAGAGGAATGTAAAATAAATTTGAGGGGGTAAAATCTTGAAAATCTGAGAAGCCCCCTTGTATGAGTAAAGCTGTTTCTAAAGCCAATTGCGGAAATAATAATTCACGAACTTTTTTTGATGAAGGAGGGGTTCCGGTTTTGAAATCTAGAATTTCAACCGTTTTATCTGGCAAAACATCAAGACGATCAGCACGTCCTGAAAGGGTTACCCCTGTTGTTCCTATAGGGATTTTTTGTGATACCACTTCCGAATATCGCTCTCGCAGTCCTAAACTTTGTTCCCATTGAATAAAGCGTGGAGCAAGATTTTCAAAACTATCCCACCAAATTACTTCAATATCCGGTGGAAAATTGAATTTATCAAACTCTTTACGTCCAATAGCAAGCAACACATCTAATGCATTTGCAGCATTTAGATTTTTTATTTGTGTGCAAAAATCTGCAAGAATAGCGTGATAAAGTGTTCCACGTTCAGGAGCGCTAGAATTATGAATAAGGGCTTTAAGTGGTTTGAGCCTTAAGATTTTTTTAGCATAAATGGCATAAGGGTCATACCGTAATATTTCTATTTCAGTAACTGAAAAATGACGTGGACGCATATCAAGAGGTGGTACAGGGCAGGGACGCTTCACCTCAGAAATCATGTTTGTATGATCAAGCATCTTTGCCCAATGAAGGAGTATTTCACCTCGTGCACGGATTTGTTTCCAAACTTGTTGTCCTACGACGGTTTCTAAGCGTTGTAGCCAACGTGAAGGAATGGAAGGCGTATGATTAACGCGCAATGCGCGACTCATCACCACTTTATCCATTCCCATCGCCCATTGAAAATCATGCGCGGAAAGACCAATATGCTGCTCTGGTGGCTCCAGAGTTAACATCATTTTCATCGGTCGCGATAAAAAAGCATCATTTCGGGTTGATATCGGCCATGACCCTTCATTAAGACCGCCGATGACCACTGTATCAACCGTTTGCAAACGCGATTCCAAAGTACCCCAGATGAATAAACGTGGATGTCCTCCAGGAGAAGGTGTAACGGAACGCATTGCGATCAATGCAGAAAACATAGCAGGCCATTCGCAAAGATGAAATGTTAATCCTGATTGATCACTGACCAATTCACGCAAAAAAGTTGATAAGGCTTGTCCTGCTTCGTGTTGATAAAGATGTGCAAGAGAGTTATCCTCATCGCGACCAAAATTTTCAAAAACTTCAACAGTTGCTATCGCAGCTTCGTTGATGGTGCACTCTTTCTCTTGTTTCATAAGAGATGTTAAAGGTTCAACAGCTGTCCTCAAAAGATGACAAAGGAAACGTGCTTCTTCACATTTCTGCTGATCAAGAGCGTTGATTTCAGAACTATTATGAAAAGATGTTTCAATCCATTTTTCAAGAAATTGATCACATTCGCAAAGATTGATGCGCCCTGTATTCCCTCGAAGAACAAAAAGTTCAAAATTTTCTGCCATTTCCCGTAAACGATGACGGTTTTGTTGGAGTGTTGTAAGGGGATGTTTAAGAAGAGAAAGAAAAGCAATGGGATCATCAGGTTGCAATACATTTTCTAAGATAAGCCGCAAAAGCGTTACAGGCAATGTTTGGGCAAGTGGTATTCCCCCTGAATCATTTGCTTCAATTCCAAATCGTTGTAATTCCGCAGTAACACGGCGTGCTAAATTACGGTCATTTGTAATAAGAGCTGCGGTTTTTTGGGGTTCTTCAATAGCTTTGCGTAAAGCAACAGCAATAGCGAGAGCTTCTTCACGTTCATTGATAGCTTCAATAAATGACCAGTCTGCACAAAGAGCCTCATAATCATCACGGACAATTTGTATCCATTTATCTGTCGTAGAAGCAGGTCGCAATGCTTCCGATAAAAGAGCCATTCGTCTTTTCTTTGTGCTACTTTGTTGGCCAATTTCGCAAACATGGCGACGTTGACACCCCATGAGAGAAAGAAGTTTTTTTAAATGATATTGAGGATGGCTAAAAATATTTTCTGCAGGATCAAAAAAATCGCAAGCTGTTTTTTCTTTATTGCTTGTGCTTAATGCATTCCATTGTTCTTCATCCATATAAAAATCAAGGCCAGGAAGAACAACAGCCCCTTTGGGCAGAGAAGCTATAACCTTTAAAAGATGAGAAACTGCGGGCATAGAACCTGACACACCAGCTGCAATGATCGGTTTATCAGGCTTCATACGTCGTAAATTCTCTGCATGCATTGTGAGTGCTTGATTACGCCATTCAGCGGGATTACTTCGTTGTTTTTCTGTCAAGATTTGTGGCCAATTTTGCGTAACAATAGTCAGAAAATCGAGCGTTATCTGCCACCATTCAGCGACCATGTCAGGGGCAATATCTTTAAGTTTCGACCAATCTGCTCCTTCTGTTTCAATTTCGTCCATCAAGTGTGCTAAATCTTGAGCAAGCCAAATTGCATCAGCACTATGAGCTGGAATAAGCACATCTTCTGTACCAAACATGGCACGCAGATGCGCAGGTAAATTTTCACGCCATGGACGAATAAGGCGCGCTAAAAGCAGTAGGCGTTCACTTTCTCCAATAGGCGGATTTAAAGCGCTAGTATGATTTTCAACAAAAAGGAAACTGTCTTCATCGACATCTCCTAGAGCACGAATAGTTGGTAAAAAGGTTGAGTGTGTATTACTTCTTTCAACAAAAGCTAAACGCAAAGCGCGCGCAGCACGACGTGTCGGAACATAAATAAGGCTATCAGCAAGAGCAGTTTGAATGTCTCCATTGGGAGCAAAATTATCAATAAGGGTACCAGAGAGCAGTGCATCAACAAAGTGAGGCAAAAAAGCCGTTCCAGAAGATATAGAAAAGACACGTGGCTTATAAGTCATATGATCTCATATTGGGAATAACAAATTTCATCTTATTGATTATTTGCTTTATTTTGACTGTATACAATTTTCATACAAGAAAAAACTGAAAAGCTCTATTTATACAGGAGATTTTTAACTGACATTCAAAATACTTAAATATATGACCTTGTCTTAAGCTATTGTGAAAAAATATATCAAAATTTTAAAAGACGTTACAATTACAAATATATTATAACTTATTGAATATTATAAATAAATTTACTTCTCTCTTTATATAATACAACCTGAAAGTGTTCTTTACATACTCCTTTTGTTTTCAGAAAAAATAACAATATTCAGATCCCTAACTCGATATGAAAAATCATTATCAACCAAATTGTTACATAAAAAATTCTTCTTTACATTAAGAGCTTACTTGATAATCTTTAAAAGTAGAAAATTTTATCTTAGGAGCTCTTTCTGCTTCATAATTTAATGAAAAATGGTTCTCCGCTAAAAAAACTGGATCACCTTCTAAATCATACGCAAGAGCAGAGCGATGATTGTTGAGAAACTTTTGCAACTCATCTTTGCTCTGCGCTGAAATCCAACGGCATAAATTAAAGCGTGCAGACTCAAAATTCACTGGCAAAGAATATTCTATTTTTAATCGCTCTTTTAAAACATCAATTTGCAAAGCACCAATAACACCAATGAGAGAAGGCGACCCATCATCAGGAATAAACAATTGCACAACCCCTTCTTCAGCCATTTGTTGCAAAGCTTCTCTGAGCTTTTTTGCTTTCATTGGATCACCCAAACAAACACGACGCAAAATCTCTGGTGCAAAATTGGGTACTCCCTTAAAAAGAATATCTTCTCCTTCAGTCAAAGTATCACCAATACGCAATGTTCCATGATTAGGAATCCCTACGATATCACCGGCATAGGCTTGATCAGCAATTTGGCGCGAACGCGCAAAGAAAAATTGTGGAGCCGAAAGTGTCATCGGTTTTCCTGTTCTGACCAATTTTGTCTTCATACCACGTTCAAGTGTTCCCGAACATACCCGAAAAAATGCAATACGATCACGATGATTAGGATCCATATTCGCTTGAATTTTAAAAACAAATCCCGTCATTTTAGGTTCAGTTGCTATGATATTGCGCTGATCTGCACTTTGATCACGGGGACTTTGACCAAAATCAATAAGCGCATTGATCAAATCACGAACACCAAAATTTCGTAAAGCTGAACCAAAATAAACCGGTGTCATATGACCTTCACGGAAAGCTTGAAGATCAAAATTCTTGCAAACACTTTGAGCGAGTTCTACTCCTTCAAGAAAAGTGGAACGTTGATATTGGGGAAGTAAATGGACAACTTCACTGGGATTTGAAACGATCCGCTGGGTTATCTCATCATCTTTTTGGCGAAAACGGTTATGATGAAGATCAAAAGTCCCAACAAAATCTTTACCCGTCCCAATGGGCCATGTTATGGGGGCGGTATCAAGAGCAAGCTTTTCTTCAATTTCATCTAAAAGCTCTATAGGATCACGCGCCTCACGATCCATTTTATTGATAAAAGTAACAATAGGAATATCCCGCATCCGACACACTTCAAAAAGTTTTAGTGTTCTAGGCTCAATCCCGCGGGCCCCATCCAATACCATGATAGCACTATCAACAGCTGTAAGCGTGCGATAAGTATCGTCTGCAAAATCTTCATGGCCTGGGGTATCTAGGAGATTAAAAATATGATTTTCATATTCAAATGTCATCACAGAAGTCACAACGGAAATACCACGATCACGCTCAATATTCATCCAGTCAGAACGAGTTTGAATACGATCTTTTTTGGCTTTTACTTCTCCTGCAAGTTGAATAGCACCACCAAACAATAAAAGCTTTTCCGTCAATGTTGTTTTCCCAGCATCTGGGTGAGCAATAATTGCAAATGTACGGCGCCGCTTTACTTCCTGTACTCTTCGTTCCATTATTCCTCCATAGGTCGTGCAAGTGCTTCAGCAATCAGTGCACGCATTTCATTAATCCCATAAAGCGCTATAAATGATCCCCATCGTGGACCTCTCTCTTGTCCTAAAAGGACCTCATACAACATTTGAAAAAAAACATTGGAAACGCCAGGCCCACCTTCAGGGCTTTTTTTGCTATGATCTTGATAGCGTTCCGTTAACCGCGCAACATCAAGAAGTGTATTTTGTAGTGTGTTGCCATCAACAGTTTCAGGCAAATTGGCTAATTTTGCATCAATTTGTGCTAATGTTGCTCGTTCGCTGTCATCTGGTATACGAAATTTTTTGTTTGGTTTAACAAAAACATCAAAATATTTAATGGCAAATTTCACCAATTGATCAAGTTCTGGACAAGTTTGCGCATTTGCTCCCTTAGCGTAACGAGAAATAAAACCCCAAAGAACCCCTGCATTCTCTGCATTTGAAGCACTTACCAAATTTAAAAGCATCGCAAAAGGTACAGGTAAATCAACCTGCGGTGGACAACCATTATGAATATGCCATACAGGATTATTGAGCCGTTCTTGCCAACTTTGACGACCATAGGCAGAAAGATGCGCATAATATTCATCCACAGCTTTGGGAATAACATCAAAATAAAGCCGTTTTGCTGTCTTGGGCTTTGAAAACATATAAAGCCCTAAGCTCTCTGTTGGAGCATATGTAAGCCATTCATCAATGGTTAAGCCATTTCCCTTGGATTTGGAAATTTTTTGCCCTTTATCATCTAAAAAGAGTTCATAGTTAAATCCCTCTGGAGGCTTTCCACCCAGTACTTTACAAATTTTAGAAGAAAGATTTGTGGAATCGATAAGATCTTTTCCTGCCATTTCATAATCAATGCCAAGCGCAGCCCAACGCATAGCCCAATCGACCTTCCACTGACACTTAACTTTACCCCCTGTAACCTCTGTTTCTATGGTTTCTCCTGTTTCAGGTTCAATATAAGTAACTGTCCCTTTTTCAACATTACGCGCAATCATTGGTACTTGTAATACTTTTCCAGAAAAAGGAGAAATCGGTAAAAAGAGTGAATAGGTCGCCTGTCGCTCTTCACCTAATGTTGGTAAAATAATTGCCATCACCTTGTCATAACAAGCAAGAATTCTTAAAAGTGTTTCATCAAAACGACCAGAATTGTAATAATCCGTAGCACTTGCAAATTCATAATCAAAACCAAAACGATCAAGGAAAGCCCGTAAACGTGCGTTATTGGCCGCTCCAAAAGAAGGATAATCATCTCCAAAAGGATCAGGTACACGGCTCAATGGTTGACCAAGATAATGTTCCATCCTCTCGCGATCAGGCACATTCTCAGGAACCTTGCGCAAACCATCCATATCATCAGAAAAACAAAGTAATTTTGTTTTTACTTTATTCTCTGTGAGAATATGAAATGCATGACGCACCATGGTTGTACGTGCAACTTCCCCAAAAGTTCCAATATGCGGTAAACCAGAAGGTCCATAACCGGTCTCAAATATTACACTGTCTGGGTAACCCGTCTTTTCATACCGTTTGATAATCTTACGTGCTTCTTCAAATGGCCAAGTTCTCGATTGAGCAGCCGCATCCTTTAATTCAGGCGTAAGGCTAAGGGCATCACACTGATTACGCATCATTATTTATCCTAAAAATTATAATCTTCCAAAATAGGGTGTATGGTTCTTGAATTTATTCGTCAATAATAGCAAGCAAAAAGATGTAAATTTCTTTATACTCTTAAGTCACAATACAAAAACCACCCTCACTGTAAACATATTTTGTTCTGATAAAAATCAAAAACATTCAATATTATAAAGCAAAATTGACTTGTTTTGATTATCGAAGCCTTCATTGCTATTATTATCATGGGTTTTGCTTATTATATTTATTAGCGCAGAAGATAAGCTTCTAGTATTGAACGAAAGAACGGTAAAAACCAACAAAAAAATGCTTAAACTAGGCATTTCATACAAAAGCACTAATCCACATTACACTTGTCACTGTAACTTTCTATTTCTTTTCTTTATCATCTTGATGATGCCTTGCTAATGTACGCAAACGTAGAGCATTTAATTTAATAAAACCAGTCGCATCTCTTTGATCATAAACACCTTGATCATCCTCGAAAGTTACCAACTCACTGGAATAAAGTGATTTTTTACTTTGGCGCCCTTCAACAATCACATTCCCCTTATAAAGCTTTAACGTGACTTCACCTTCAACATGTTCTTGAGATAAATCAATCGCTGCCTGCAACATCTTACGTTCCGGCGAAAACCAAAATCCATAATAAATGAGTTCTGCATAACGTGGCATCAATTCATCTTTTAAATGAGCTGCGCCACGATCTAGTGTTAAAGATTCTATAGCTCTGTGAGCCGTTAAAAGAATGGTCCCCCCTGGTGTTTCATAAATACCCCGCGATTTCATACCTACAAAGCGATTTTCTACCAGATCCAACCGACCAATACCATTATCCCGCCCATAATGATTTAATTCTGCAAGTAAAGTTGCAGGAGATAAATTTTTTCCATTGATTGAAACAGCATCACCTTTTTTAAAGCCAAGAGTGATTCTGGTTGCTTCATCTGGAGCATCTTCCACCGAAAGAGTACGCATATGGACATATTCAGGAGCAGGAAGTGCTGGATTTTCTAAAATCTTTCCTTCTGATGAAGAATGTAATAAATTTGCATCCACTGAAAAAGGAGCTTCGCCTTGCTTATCTTTTTCTACAGGAATTTGATGCATACGCGCAAATTCAAACAGATCTGTCCGACTCTTAAAATCCCAATCACGCCACGGAGCAATAATCTTTATATTAGGATTAAGTGCATAAGCAGAAAGTTCAAAGCGTACCTGATCATTGCCTTTGCCCGTTGCTCCATGAGCAATGGCATCTGCCCCTGTTTCCTTAGCAATTTCAATAAGACGTTTTGAAATAAGTGGACGTGCAATTGATGTTCCTAAAAGATAAGTCCCTTCATAAACGGTATTGGCTCGAAACATCGGAAAAACAAAATCACGCACAAATTCTTCACGCAAATCTTCAATGTAGATTTCTTTAACACCTAGCATTTCAGCTTTACGACGAGCAAGCTCTAATTCTTCCCCCTGCCCCAAATCTGCTGTAAAAGTCACAACTTCAACGCCTAGCGTACTTTGTAACCATTTGAGAATAATTGACGTATCCAATCCCCCCGAATAAGCCAAAACAACTTTTCTAATACTTTTCCACTTTTTCATTCTAAAGCTCTATACGAATTGTTCTTTTTTTCTAAAAAATTAAAACGACACAAGAAATATAAAAATAAATTCTCTTTAAACAACATTAAAAAGACTCAAAAAGCATAAATAAAGACGCCTCAAAGTATAAATAATGAACATTACTTAAAAATAAGAGGAGATTGACGTGTCATTTCTACCGGAGTGGTCTATTGTTGTACAATTTGCTTTAGCATCGTTGATTTTAGCACTTATTCCAGGACCTGATATGATGCTTTCTGTAGGACGAACCATTACACAAAGCAAAAAAGCTGGAATTATGTGCGCCTTGGGAAGTGCAACAGGATTTGCCATTCAGGTTACAGCTGTAGCACTTGGTTTATCAGCGCTTATTTTTGCTGCGCCACACGCTTTTGTTTTTCTGAAAATTGTTGGCGCCTTTTATCTTTTATGGTTTGCCTTTCAAGCATTAAGGAGAAACCCGACACTTTCCTTTGAACCAACATCTTCTAAACCTCAAAGCTCTAAACGTAACTATCTTGCTGGTATTGGAATTAATCTTCTCAATCCTAAAGTCATACTCTTTAACGCAACATTCTTACCACAATTTATCAATGCAAATGATCCTATGGCAACACAAAAGCTGCTCTTTTTAGGACTCTCTTATATTCCTATTTCTTTCCCCATTACAATTTCAGTCGTTTTTACAGCGCATAAACTTACCAAAATCCTTAAACAGAACCCTCTTTATCTTCGCTTTCTCGATTGGCTTATTGCAGGTACTTTTACCAGCTTTGCCCTCCATCTCCTTGTGGTTACAAAACATTGATTTATAAGTGTAATGTATCGCTTTTAATTTAAATAAAAAAACAAATATTATAAGATTTTTTCATTTCAAACCTGTTTATTTTGAATAAAACAATACCTTTCCTTTGTACATCACAAGAGAAGCTGGAGTTTTTATATGGATAAAAACTATCTAAGAAAAGAATAAAAACACCTCTTATAAACCATCTCAAGTACTAAAAGCTGTTACAACATTGGGAGCTAAAAAATAGAATGGTAGTACCAATTTACACCTTTATTAAACATAAAGGTGTAGGAGTACAATACATTTCACAGAAGCTTTTTGTTATACTCCTCACAAGCATTATCGTGATATGAAGAGTGCACTAAGAGATACTTAAAAAACATATCAATGGATAACTCAATGGTATTTATATGTTAGATCCTCTGTTTTGCTTGTGATGCGTGATCTTATTTAAGAAGAATAATAAACAAAAGCATGAGGCACTGCACAATCTCCACTTTTTAAAAGGTATTACCGTAGATGCTTTTAAAAGACACAAAACCTAATTAATGAGTATGATAATAAGGTAGAAGTTAGTTACAATCCTTAAGACTTCATATTCCCTCTAAATTAGGCTTCCTTCTTATTTCAGAGATTATGCAAACAGACTATAGACAATCTCTTACCCCATTTAGCATATAAACGCTGAAACTGTTCGTCTAGCACTTATCCAATCTTAATCTCTGTCTCACATATGCTATCGCACGAGGTTTGGATATTAAATTACAAACAAAAAAGTATAGGCCTCGATATCGCTGAAAATTGCGTTACCTAATGACCAGCAGCATTTTCAAGTCGCAAACGTTCAGATTTCCGTAAGCGCTCTGAAGCCGATTTAAGCTGTCCACATGCAGCTAAAATATCGCGTCCACGCGGTATCCGAATAGGAGAAGCATAACCCGCTTGATTAACGACATCAGCAAAACGCTCGATTTGATCCCAATCAGAACACTGATAGTTACTCCCTGGCCACGGATTAAAAGGAATTAAATTGATCTTAGCAGGAATCCCTTTCAATAGCTGAATCAATCGCTTTGCATCATCTAAACTATCATTGATATCTTTTAGCATAACATATTCAAATGTGATTCGCTTTGCATTAGAAAGACCAGGATAATTACGGCAAGCATCCATTAGTAAAGAAAGCGGATATTTTTTATTAATGGGAACAAGCATATCCCTTAATGTATCGTGTACTGCGTGGAGTGAAATCGCCAACATAACACCAATTTCTTCTCCGGTTCGGATAATTCCAGGAACAACCCCACTAGTTGAAAGCGTAATTCGACGTTTTGATAAAGAAAGTCCATCGCCATCAGAAGCAATCAATAAAGCTTTTTTAACAGCTTCAAAATTATAAAGAGGTTCTCCCATTCCCATCATAACAATATTGGTAATTTTGCGCCCTTCAATGGGAACAATTGCCCCATCAGGAGTATTCTTATCAGGAAAATCACCCAAACAATCACGCGCAACCAATAACTGTGCCAAAATTTCTTCTGCAGTCAGATTGCGAACAAGCATCTGTGTTCCTGTATGGCAAAAGGAGCAGGTTAACGTACACCCTACTTGCGATGAAAGACATAAAGTACCACGCCCTTCTTCAGGAATATAAACCGTTTCAATTTCAACAGGCCTTCCAGCTCCACGTGCAGGAAAACGTAAGAGCCATTTACGCGTACCATCTTTTGATATTTGTTCTCCAACAATTTCTGGGCGCGCAATGGAGAAATGACACTTAAGTGTTTCTTGCATTGCTTTAGAAATATTCAGCATTTCATCAAAATTTGAAACACCACGTACATAAAGCCAATGCCAAAGCTGGCGTACACGCATACGCGTTTGACGCTCTGGTACACCAACGATCTTTAAAGCTTGCATCATTTCGTCTTGCGACAAACCAATTAAAGAGAGCTTAGAACTCTCCTTCACGACCACATTATCTGTTTTTCGTGCAAAACATGAACCAACTGGTCTAAGGTCATAGGAAATGGCCATTGCTTTCTAATTCACATCACTATTTTAGAAGTTATCGAAACCTTAATGGCACTTTTGAGTTGCATTTAATGCAGCAGTGACCCCTTTTAAGGAATAAGTATAAGTGGTATGCGTTCCTCGTTTTGATATCGCTTTCACTGTCATATTGCTTCCAGCACGCATAGCAGAAACAAGCTGCTTTTCTAGCTCTGATGACGCCAACCAAGCTGAGGAATCTTTAGTGAAAAAATCAAAATCCTTACCTCCAATGGTCACCGTCACTCTCGACCCTTCTTGAAGGGTATAACCAGCCATAAACTGCGGTTCAAACGAAATAGGTGAATGAGAACGCTTGGTAACCAAGAAAAAGTTATCACCATGATTAACTGTCGTTGGAAGAGCCTTCAAAGGTACCGATAACACATAGCAAATCGTATTTTTGGGCGATTTATAAGAATAGGCTCCCCACGCTTCAAATTGATTTAAACGGCTTGGCGTTTGTGCATATGCCACTCCTGCTGTAACAAGAACCATTACAGATGCAGCAATAACAGTCTTTTCAAACATCTTCATTTAGCTCACTTCTTTAGTCTCTAACAAGATTTTCTTCATTGGAAAAATTCAACAAAAACTCCTCGATATTCATGTGTTATTGTCCTAATTCCTTCAATAAGCGAAATATTTTCAAACTAATCAAAATAGATTTCTACGTTTCATTATGACCTTTTAATCGTTACCAAAAAATAAACTTCTTATTCAATAACCACATTAAAAAATAACATCTTCATTTTACGCTACTTATTTCGTTTTTGTATAAAAAACGATTTCTTTAAGCTATAGAACCTCAAAACGAGATGAAAACATACCATCACACTATTAAGAAATAAACCATACTCTTTATATCACAAGCAATCTGATGCAAAATTTTGAAAATACACCCCGGACTCCCCGCAAAAAAGCTTAATCGCCTTACGAATATCACTTCTCGACTTTATGCATTCAATACATTTATGTTCGCAAAATACTCCACCTTTTACTCATTATAGTGCATTCATATTTCGTATTCAACATCGTCCCGATAACACTTTTTCTCAACCTTCAAAAGACCTTGTAAAAATAATAAAATATTATCAAGATATTAATAATAAAACATAAAGAATTTAGATTCTATCTCAATAATCACATACAACTTTGTTTCTTTTGATCTTATTTTCCTATATATTTCATCTCCAATTATTAATTTCTAAAATGATTTTAGTAGCTTATAATAGCTTAATCGTATTATTTTAATGTATCAGACGATATTTTTCTTTCTGTTATAAAAAACTTCTTAAGAATTCTTTTGGAAAGTCTCCTTATCTTATTTCTAAGTAATTTATAAAAAGAAATATAAAACTTTTTTCTATAGCAGTTCTAACATTACCATTTTTTAAACAATATTTTAATCAATTAAAGACACTTAAATAAATCTTCCTATGCATAAAAACTCTTTCACCCAACCTAAAGGTATAATTTTCATTCTTACCGTACAAAATTGTTCTTTAGCATGAGCTCTATACAACAGCAGACATCTAAATCATATCTATAAAATAGTTGATCTCTCCACTTGTGAAGAAGAAAGATGGCACCATAACACTATTTTCCAGCTCCCAATGTTTTGCTGCAACCCTCAATACTTGAGACGATTCATAAGAAGCATCTTTACCCCTTTCTTGTACAGTTTTTATCCACACGCTAATTCCGTTTACAACGTGCAAGGAAATGGTTTTGATTGATTCAACATAAACAAGTTTGGAATGAGAGAATTTTACAATATTCGGATCTCTCATCTAACATGCGAAATAGTGAATTATATTTAAAATCAATATCTTGCTATACTGAAGATACAATATATTTCTTATTTCTTCTTGAGCATTAAAATATTATCCCTAAACACTCAAACTCAACTTACAAAAAAATTCAATGCACAAATAAACTTTTCTGTTGATTTCTTTCCCGCTTTCAAAGGACGAAGATTCTTAATCCAATTTGGACTGAAAAAGTTTGGATTCTTGTCGAGCGGTCTCCTCTTTTCTTCCCACTCATGTGATTCACTTAACTAAAGGCTCTACAGACAAGTCCTGCTTAAAAATATTTACCACGCACTCTAAAAGCACTTAATATATTAAGAAGACTTACAGAATTTATCTCACTATATCTCAAATGACAGTGTTTTTACATTATAACAGGATAAAAGAATCCACGAATATAATAATTAGATGCTTTAATATACGAGAACAAGAAAGGAAAAGCCCTTCGTTTTTGTTGGTTGCTCTTTAAAAAGAAGGTTCACTTAGAAGTAATTTTCTTAAATCTCATGACACAACCTTTTGTTATTAATCTTAAGATGCAAATTATATTCTTTCCTACGCTCTGTAGTGCATACCTCGCAATTTATACGCTCATAATACCTTTTAAGCTGCATTTGATTCTGAAGTCTGAATCAATAAAGCATAAAGCGCATTGGCATTATGCGTACTGCGCAACTTTTGTACAACATCAGTGTGACGCAAAACACGTGCGATCTGTGATAAAGCTTTTAAGTGATCTGCACCAGCATTTTCAGGTGCTAAAAGGAGAAAAACGAGATCTATAGGTTCGTCGTCAAGAGCTTCAAAATCAACAGGACTTTCAAGACGTGCAAATATACCAATGATCCGATTAATATCAGGTAATTTTCCATGAGGAATCGCAATACCTCCACCTAAACCCGTTGAACCAAGCTTCTCGCGTTGTAAAACAACATCAAAAATCACATGCTCACTAAGACCTGTTAGCTTGGAAGCTTTTTCGGCTAAAATTTGCAGAACCTGTTTTTTCGAATTAGCATTAAGAGCCGGAATGATCGCTTCCGGTGCTATTAACTCACTCAAATTCATACTTTAATTTTCCTCTTACACGCTAAAATGCTCATCAATAAACCTATAAACGCTATAGATACTTAATGTTCTTTCACTTTTCGCAACATCGCATGTGTTTTTACTTTTCAATTTATAATGGGTGATAGCTCAATACATCTCATATCACTTCTAAAACAACAATAAATAGTATTCGGATCATCATTAACGGCATGAGAAACCAAAGAAATGAAATTGTTCATAAAGTTAATTTCCTTACGACTCTAAAAAAGGCCATTATTCATAAATTTATTAAACTTGTCATAAGAGTTGATGTATAATCCGCCATCAGAGTTTTTCTTTCTTTAAAAATGAGCCCTTAAATTAAGATGAAAAGCATACTGAGCAAAATGGATCTTTACTTTGAAAATTACTGTATAGCTTGAACATCGACTTATAACAAGAATATAAAGATTTTTAGAAATTTAATGATTATTTTAAAAGATTTATAGATTTAGCCTGATATCTGTAGCCAACCTCCTATTTTCAAATAGGCGATATAAACCAATAAAATACGACAACTCCTATTGAATAACCGCAATATATAACCGGTGCTCCCATCAAAATACCTAAAACAGCATCACCGATATATTATTTGATTCGACAGAGAAAAATATGATAAATATCTTTTACCTTTCAATAACACACGCATTTATTGAGAGCTTCATTTATCACTCATTATCACGTTAATCTAGTGATATCTTTTCTATGATATAATTATGAGTAAGCTAAACTTATAAAACAACAAACTAACCTCTAATGATGAAGCCTTTTTCACCACTCAATAACAACATTAAGGTTATAGTCATAAAAGAAGTTTTGGCATAAATAAGGAAATTTTCAGTAATAATGTTTGGTTAAACTTAAATGAAAACTCGTGAAAGCTGTAAAATCAAAGAGAAAACTGATTTCCCAAATAAATTCTGCGTACATCAACGTTGTTGATAATATCGTTAGGACAACCGTGAACTAACACCCGCCCTGTATGAATAATATAAGCGCGATCGACAAGCCCTAATGTCTCACGCACATTATGATCCGTTATTAAAACACCAATGCCACGCCTCGTTAAATGACGAATAAGTTGTTGAATATCGAAAATAGCGATAGGATCAATTCCTGCAAATGGTTCATCAAGTAACATAAAATGGGGACGAGAAGCTAAAGCGCGCGCAATTTCAAGTCGCCGACGTTCACCTCCAGATAACGAAAGCGCAGACATTTTACGTAAATGATCAATTTTAAATTCATGTAAAAGGCTATCTAACTCTTCACGTTGTTTAAGGCGATCTTTTTCAACGACCTCTAAAACAGCTTTAATGTTATTTTCTACTGAAAGACCACGAAAAATAGACGCTTCCTGTGGAAGATATCCAATACCTAGACGCGCACGTCGGTACATCGGAAGATGCGTAATATCAAATCCATCAATTTTAATCGAGCCTCCATCAGATTTTATGAGCCCTGTCACCATATAAAAACAAGTTGTTTTACCTGCCCCATTGGGTCCTAAAATGCCAACGGCTTCTCCCGTACGAATGCCAAAAGAAACACCATTAACTGTTCGTCTTCCTCGATAAACTTTAATCAAATTACTGGCAATCAAGGTCCCTTTTAAGGGATTTTTTGAAGCTTCACTTTCAAGATTATACCTATCAGTCTGTTTTTTTCTTTTGATTCCAAACATGAAATCTTAATGGCCATTCTTTTGATTTTGTTTTAAAATAATAGAAACACGACCTTTTTTCTTAGGCGTCTCACAACCTTCTAAAAAAGCCTTTCCGCTTTCCATATTTGCCGTTAGTTTGCACCCCGTTGCCACATTATCACCATCAGTTAACACAACATGATTCCCTGTCAAACTCATCATTTTTGACTTTCCATCAAAAACGCCTTTATCACCCGTAGCAACTTGCGTAGCAATTTTTATATAAACTTTTCCTAAAGCTTCCATTTTTTGTATACTCGACGAACCAAATAAAGAAACAGATGATGCCTTTGTATCTTCCTTGTTTTTATCAATTTCTTTATATGCTTTATCGTAGTAAACAACTAATTCTGCCGTTCTTAAAAGACGTTCACCTTGCACCACTGAAACATCACCCTTAAAAAGTGCTATCCCTTCTTTATCACGTATTTCCAAAGAATCTGCATGAAGTTCTACCGGTTCTTTGTCGTTTGATAGACTTATTCCAAAATGAGTCCCTTCAGCATATCCTAAAACTGCTCCTTCTCCTAACATTCCCATGCTAAAAGCTAACATCACACCTATCCATCTTTTGTACGATTTCATTATTTCAATTCTTCTGTTTGTATATACACATACTTCTCTTTATAAATATCTTTTAAAGATTTGTATTGATATTCCGTCATTGCTTTTGAAGCACTAAATGCACATCACCATGGAAATATATGTTTTTTCCTTTTTCTCGAATTTGTAAGGCGTTTGCAGCAAGATGCAAACCGGCCTGCTGAATATTAACACGTTGATCTGTTTTTAACTGTCCCTCGGATAAGTTAATACTAGCTGACATAAATTGTACCATCATCCCATCGTTCGTTGTAATGGTGAATGGCTTATTCAACTGTAAAAAACCATTAATGTTATCGTAAACCCCCCCTTGTGCGACGAGAAAAACCTGTCGTTGTTGGCCCATAAATGCTCTAGCTGTAATGTTTTGCAACCCAATCATTCCAGCGTGTGTATGGTCTTGAAATGCCTTTTCTGCTTTAAGCCAATAAGGTTCATGAGCACGCGTATACCCTTCTAATTTTGGATTAAGCATCGTCAAATTCATCACGCCACTTTCTCCATTATTCAAAGGCATAGAATCAGAAGTAACGGGAACCAAGAAAAACGTAAACCAGCAAAAAACCAGCGCTGAAATCAACGCTAAGAGAGGTAAAAAAAATTTTAATATGCTAATGCGACGCGAATGACGGGATGCTTTTTTTAAAACATCTCCAAAAGATGATTGCGTTGAAAAGGCTTTATAATGATTGTGTACGGACATACTCTCCTGATCTCTTAAATACTCCGCATTTTTAATCTGTATACCCTTTATAGAAGGTATTTTCAAATTTTGTTTCTTGCAATTTGTTTTTTCTTGATTTTATTTTGCTTTTATCCGTTTATATATTGTAATATTATGCATGGAGTGCACAATTACGAAATTTTTTTGTGTGAAAGTGAGGCTATTGTGGTAAAATCAGAGCTTGTGCAAATTATTGCTCGTCATAACCCGCATCTTTTTCAACGGGATGTGGAGAATATTGTGAACGCTATTTTTGAGGAAATTGCAACAGCACTTGCAAATGGCAATCGCGTTGAACTTCGTGGATTTGGAGCTTTTTCTGTAAAAAGCCGTTCAGCCCGTAATGGACGTAATCCACGAACAGGTGAAGCCGTTTCTGTTGAAGAAAAGTGGATTCCTTTTTTTAAAACTGGCAAGGATTTACGCGACCGTCTTAATCAGTGAGAAACTTATGATAATTAAACGTATTCTTCTAACAAGTATCAGTGTGATTCTCGCAGCGGTTTTGATTGTTTTTATCGTGGCTAATCGTCAAATGGTTCCGTTAACCCTTGATCCTTTTCGAGCAAATCCTGAAAGTTTTACTTATCATGCTCCCCTCTTTATATGGCTCTTTATTTTCTTTGGTTTTGGTATTTTATTAGGAAATCTGATCAGTTGGTTTTCCTATCACAAATACAAAAAAGCTCTCAAAAAAAGTAAAGCCGAGATTGAAAAATTGAAAACATCTATCACAAATCTGGTGTAATGGTATTTAAATGAAATCTTTTCTCTCTGTATTCTATATTCAGTACAGAGTTAAAAGTGCTCTTTTTCTTTTTTTATACATGTTTTAATTGACTTTAGCTTTTTTGCACTTTTACGAAACATTTAAGAGCTTTATAATATATTTTTATACCTCATATACCGTGATACAAAACATGCCCCCACAATGCTTTCAATCCTCCCATAATAATAGATATCCGCAGGAAAAGCTGCCCCTTATTTTAGAAACGGGTATAAGCGAAAACTATGCTCTCATTGATTCTGGTCATGGACAAAAATTAGAACGTTATGGAGCTTACCGCATTATTCGACCAGAAGGTCAAGCACTATGGAAACCCGCTTTATCACAGAAACAATGGGCTGATGTGGACGCTATTTTCACGGGAAATCGTGATGAAGAAGGGGTTGGTCGTTGGCATTTTCCTAAAAAGCCACTTAATGAGACATGGCCACTTTCTTGGAATGGACTATCTTTTCTAGGCCGTTTTACTTCTTTTCGTCATGTGGGGGTTTTTCCTGAACAAGATGCCCATTGGCGCTCTATAGAAGAACAAATTGTTAAAGCCGCACGTCCTATAAAATTGTTGAATCTTTTTGGCTATACAGGTGTTGCCTCTTTGATTGGAGCACGAGCGGGTGCGAACGTTACCCATGTTGATGCTTCTAAAAAAGCCATTGCGTGGGCAAAAGCTAATCAGGAAAGAGCAGGATTACCAGATCATTCTATTCGCTGGATTTGTGATGATGCTGTGAAATTTGTCGAGCGTGAACTGCGTCGTAAGAAAAGCTATGATATGATTCTCCTTGATCCCCCTGCTTATGGGCGTGGACCCCATGGTGAAGTTTGGCAACTGTTTGATCATTTACCAGATATGATCACAAATTGTCGTAAACTTCTCTCTGATAAACCGCTTTCTGTTGTGCTTACAGCTTATTCTATTCGTGCTTCCTTCTTTGCACTTCATGCTTTAATGCGTGATGCATTTGTAAATCTTGGTGGTACGGTCGAATCAGGAGAACTTATTTTGCGTGAAGAAGTTGCAGGACGCGCTCTTTCTACTTCCCTTTTTAGCCGTTGGATTGCTTGAATATGTGTAGACCCAAAACTGGTAGAGTGAAAGAAATTACCTCTCTTAGCAACCCCATTATAAAAGATCTTAAAGCGCTCAGCCAAAAGAAAAATCGTAATAAAGAAGGTCTTTTCATGGCAGAGGGATTGAAATTGGTCATTGATGCTCTCGATCTCGGCTGGACAATACAGACGCTTATTTTTTCTAAAAACAAAATCGGTAATGCTGCTATCGAAAATATTGCTGCACGCGTTGTAGCCAATGGTGGTTTTGTGATTAAAGCTTCACAAAAAGTTATGGAATCACTTACCCGACGCGATAATCCGCAAACAGTTATTGGTATTTTTAAACAAAAATGGCAACCTCTTGAAATGATAACTGAACAGACTAAAGATGTTTATATCGCGCTTGATCGTGTGCGTGATCCTGGAAATCTTGGTACCATTATCCGAACTGCCGATGCCGTAGGTGCTAAAGGTGTTATTTTAATTGGCGAAACAACAGACCCTTTCTCGCCTGAAACAGTTCGTGCAACTATGGGATCAATTTTCTCTATACCGCTTTATCGTTTTGATGAAAGCGCCTTTTTAAACTGGTCTGCTCACTTTAAAGGCATGATCGTTGGCACGCATCTTAAAGGATCTCTGGATTATCGGACACTTGATTTCAAAAATGGTCCTGTTATCCTTTTAATGGGAAATGAAAAACAGGGATTATCAGATATTCTTACAAGGCGGTGTAATAAACTCGCGCGTATTCCACAAAGTGGACGTGCTGATTCGCTTAATCTAGCAGTAGCAACAGCTGTTATGCTTTATGAAATCCGTCGCCCTTATTTAATACTGGAACCATGTGAGGAAAAACATGATTCGTAAATCACTCCCTTTTCTTCTCTTGGGCTTGGCTTTTACAGTAGTACTTGATCAAGCTGTCAAATACTGGGTTATGCACAATATGCCTTTAGGAACAGAAATTTCGCTTATTCCTTTTCTTTCCCTTTATCATGTGCGCAATTCTGGCATTGCATTTTCATTTTTTTCTTCCTTTTCTCACTGGGGAATCATCGCCATCACGATCATTGTGATTATCTTTCTTCTATGGTTATGGAAAAATACTGAATATAATAAGTCTTTAATGCGCTTTGGTCTTATCCTTATTATTGGAGGAGCAATCGGCAATCTTATTGATCGTATTCGCTTTCATCATGTCACTGATTATATCCTTTTTCATATTGATGATATCTTTCATTTTGCTATTTTCAACCTTGCAGATAGTTTTATCACTCTTGGTGTTATTGCCATCCTTATTGAAGAATTGCGTACTTGGATGAAGGCAAAACGTCATTCCAACAGCACATCTTCTCATTGATATGTTCAGCGCCTTAAAAACCAGAGGTTATTAATCATCACAAGTCTGATTACAAATTGATTTCTCTTGATCAACTCTTCTTGCTAATAATTTCATGTGTTTCTTTTCATGGAATTATAAGACCTTACTTTCACTTGATCTTTATATACTTGATCCGTGTAAAAGGAATGAACTCAAATAGAAACCAATAATTTTTTATTCATATGTCCTATATCCCATTCTGAGAGGAAATATTTTACAGCATTTAAATTCTGTTCATTTGCTTAAAACAATTACTTTTCATATGTTTTTTAGTTTTTACAGGCGTCATTTTTACAGTGTTTTTCTTAAGCGCTTCGTGTAAAAACACCCCTCTTTTATTTATATTGCTTAATAAGCAACATCTTTTAACTATTTTCAATGTTTTATTTATAATACAACATATTGATATATAATGATAGTTTACCATTTTGTATATTGAATGAGAACCCTAAATTTCTTTTATTTCGAACTTTCGCATGTTGAATTAATTAAAACCATGTCTTTTACACACCAATCTTGCTTGTGTGGAGCAAGCAAATAAATAACCTTGATTGATTTAATATAAGAAAATTTGTCATCAGAGAATCTTACGATATTCGGAGAAGAATTTAGCATACAAAACGATAATTTATTATTATATATCAGTTTTTATATAAAAAGATTCAATTCAATAGGTCTTCTAACCGTATAGAGCAGATGCAATATTGTAAGTTGAAAAACAGTGCGACGACATTTGCCTCTCTCTTCATCAAAGCAAAGACCGTTGATACCTTACAGAGAATTATATTACACAATTTCTATGAACAGTAAAAAAATTTTAAGTATAGTCTTTTTATCTTGCAAAAATATGGCAAAAAATGGAAATATTATTTCATCAAAATAAACTATTTCCTTACCAATTTGTAAGGTTCCTTCTTCAGATAAATCTCTTGTAATTTTTAAATAAATCTCCATAATAAGAGCAGATGTGCTGGAATTCCGCCAGTGATTCTTAGGGTTTTTGTGTTAGCCAATTTAGGACTTATACGAAGTGTTTATCTGTAATGACAGAGGTACTTTTAAACCCCAATATCTGACGGAACATATGCTAAAGGATTTTATATTATGGCTAATTTTAAAAATTTACGTTCGGCGCCTGCTTCTCATGCCGATGCATCAATTGATCTGGGATTGCGCGACTATATGTTGGGTGTCTACAATACAATGGCCATTGGTTTGCTTATTACAGCTGCTGCCGCTTATGCAATTGTATCATTAGCAACGACAACAGATATGAGTCAAGCAGCAGCTCAAATCAATAGCAGTGTTTATTTAACATCTTTTGGAGTAACATTTTATACATCACCATTCTCTTATATCGTTATGTTTGCACCACTCATAGCGGTCTTATTCCTCAGTTTTAAAATTAATACACTGAGCACAAATGCTGCTCGTAGCCTCTTTTTTGGTTATGCTGCTCTGGTTGGTCTTTCACTATCTTCAATCGTTTTGCGTTATACGACAGAAAGTATTGTACAAACCTTTGTTATTTCCGCTGCAACTTTTGGAGCTCTTTCACTTTATGGATACACAACAAAGCGTGATCTTACAGCAATCGGTTCATTCTTATTTATGGGATTGATTGGTTTGTTACTTTCTATGATTGTAAACATTTTTCTTGGGTCAAGTGCTTTGCAATTTGCTATCTCCGTTATTGGTGTTTTTATCTTTGCTGGTTTAACAGCTTACGATACTCAAAACATTAAGTTGATGTATTACGAAGGAGATGAAGGTGATACAAGAGGACGTAAAGTTATTATGGGTGCATTGAATCTTTATCTTGATTTCATCAATATGTTTGTCTTCTTGCTACAATTTCTTGGTTCAAACCGTGATTGATTTTAAAAGATCATCGCTTAATGAAAGAACCTTGTTTCAAAAAGAAACAAGGTTCTTTTGTTTTTAGTGTAAGTTTTTACCCTTTGCCTCTTAGAGATTATATTCTTTTCGCAAAATGACAAAAATACCTTACAAGCAAAAGTTTCCTTGGTTTACCGGTTTTATCCAACAAAAGCTCCATAATTCCCTTTTAAAGGCAATCTATAGCCGCTCTCATCATCAACCAAACATCATCAAGCCAAATGATAATTATGATCTAACCGTTGCTTCCTATAATGTGCATAAATGTGTAGGTATTGATAAAATTTTTAATCCTACACGTATTGTACGTGTTATTAATGAATTACAAGTTGATATCCTTGCTCTTCAAGAAGCAGATAAACGTTTTGGAGAGCGCGTTGGCTTGATTAATCTTCAGCTATTAAAAGCTGAAACTGGCTTGATTCCTGTGCCTCTCAATACCATGTCACCTCATGGTCATGGTTGGCATGGGAACGCTCTTTTTTTGCGAAAGGGATATGTACGTGAAACTTTACAAGTCACTCTTCCTGGTATTGAACCACGTGGGGCTGTAATTGTAGAATTGGAAATGCAAGCAGGCCCTATTCGTATTATTGCGGCTCATTTTGGCTTATTACGTTATTCTCGTAAACAACAAACAAAAATGCTCCTTGCAATTTTGCAAAAACGCTCCCTTATGCCTACACTCCTCATTGGAGATTTTAATGAATGGCGGATAGGAAAAGGCTCATCTTTGAATCATTTTTCTCCCTATTTTGATAACACACTTGAAGTTGTGCCAAGCTTTCCTTCGCGTTTTCCTCTTTTAGCCCTTGATCGCGTTTTTGCTTTTCCCCACCAATTGGTAACAAATATTGAAAATCATCATTCACCACTTGCACGTATTGCCTCAGATCATTTGCCTATAAAAGCCTACCTTAATCTTGCCAACGCCATGAACGTTCTTGAACATAAAATAAATAAAAAAAGTTAATGTGCCTCATCCCAATTTTGAGCTGTCATGACTTTTACTTCAAGGGGTACAGATAAAGATAAAACCGGCATTGTAGCATTTTCCATAACATTTTTAACAACGTCCATGGTTTTTTTACTCTCTTCTTTTGGTACTTCAAAAATCAGTTCATCATGTACTTGCAGCAACATTTTTGCTGACAGATTTTCTCCTTTTAAAACATCTTCCATCTGTATCATAGCGCGGCGAATAATATCTGCAGCAGAGCCTTGAATCGGGGCATTAATCGCTGCCCGTTCATTAAGGGAACGAATTTTTACGTTCTTTGCTTTTATTTCTGGATAATGGATACGACGTCCAAAAATTGTTTCTACATAACCATTTTCACGTGCAAAGTTTTTTGTCTTTTCCATATAATCTTTAATTCCTGGAAACCTTTCAAAATACAATTGAATATAACGACCCGCTTCTTGGCGTGAAATTCCTAATTGATTGGCTAAGCCAAAAGCTGAAATACCATAAATGATACCAAAATTAATCGCTTTTGCACGCCGTCGTATATCTGAATGCATTCCCTCTATTGCAACGCCAAACATTTGTGACGCCGTTATAGCGTGAATATCGTGTCCTTTAGCAAAAGCTTCTTTTAATGCTTTTATATCCGCAATATGTGCAAGAATGCGTAATTCAATCTGACTATAATCAGCAGAAAGCAACACGTGCCCTTTGGGAGCAATAAAAGCTGTTCGAATTTTACGTCCTTCAGCAGTTCGTACTGGAATATTTTGCAAATTTGGCTCTGATGATGACAATCGCCCTGTTGATGTTATTGCCAAAGAATAATTCGTATGAACACGCCCTGTTTTTGGTAAAATATAAGAAGGCAAAGCATCGGCATAGGTAGATTTTAGCTTTGCAAGTTGACGCCACTCAATAATTTTACGCGGTAATAGATGACCTTCAGCAGACAACTCTTCTAAGGTCTGTGCAGAAGTTGACCATTGTCCGCCCTTGGTTTTAGCGCCTCCAGGTAATCCCATTTTGCCAAAAAGGATATCCCCCAATTGCTTTGGTGAAGCAAGGTTAAACTTTTCACCAGCTTGTTTGTAAATTTCCTCTTCTAGAATCAAAGTAGCTTGCGCCAATTCTCCTGAAAGGCGCAATAAAATCTGCCTATCAACAAGAATCCCACGTTCTTCCATTCTTGCAAGAACTTCTATGAGTGGTCGATCAAGGCGATCATAAATTTTTGTCATCTTCTGAGCAACAAGTTGCGGTTTCAAAACTTGCCAAAGGCGTAGCGTTATATCGGCATCTTCCGCCGCATAAAGGGTAGCTTGTTTTAAATCTACTTGTGCAAAAGAAGTAATTTTTTTTCCTTTATGCGTTAAATCCTTATAGGCAATTGGTTTATGTCCAAGCCAACGTTCAGACAAATCATCCATATTATGGGTTAAAGTTCCAGCATCAAAAGCATATGACAAAAGCATAGTGTCATCAAAAGAACGTATAACAATGTCGTATTGCTTCATCACCAACCAATCATATTTTATATTCTGACCAATTTTTAACACCGCTGAATCTTCTAATAGCGGTTTTAAAAGTGCCAAAGCTTTTTGGGTCTCAATCTGCGAGGCAATACGCCCATCCCTTAAAAGGTCCTCTTTTTCCTCAAAATGTTCAAGTGGTATATAGGCTGCTTTTCCTGGTTGTAATGCCAGTGAAAAACCAACAAGCTTTGCTTGCATCGGATCAAGAGAGGTTGTTTCAGTATCAAAAGCAAAAAAGCCCTGTTCTTGTGCTTGCCATAACCATTCTTTTAAAGTTTCCTCCTCAAGAATCGTTGTGTAAGTATCTCTTGTAATTTTTTGAGACAGTGCTTGATCTTTACGTTTTTGTGCAAAAACTTGTGGAGAATTTTCAGAAAAATTATGAAAAGATGCACGTTCAGTATTTTTTATATCTAAATCATGTCCATAGCTTAGTTTTTCCCATTCAACATCTATATCAAGTGCATCAATAACAGCTGCATCGCATGTTGTTGCCTCTGCTATGCGACGCGTTAATGTTGAAAACTCCATCGCTTTCAAAAAAGCAATTAAACGCGGACCATTTTGTGGCTCCAAAATAAAATCATCTAAATCACTGTCTATAGGGACATCTGTTTTAAGCCTAACAAGCTCACGAGACATTTTAACTTGTTCTCTATAAGCTTGAATGTTTTCACGCCGTTTTGTTTGTTTAATTTCTGTTACGCGTTGCAATAAAAGATCAAGAGAACCAAATTCATTTAACAACTGGGCTGCAGTTTTGGGACCAATGCCTGGAATACCCGGTATATTATCCGTTGAATCTCCGATCAAAGCTTGTAAATCAATCATTTTTTCAGGTTCAACACCCCATTTTTCTATAACTTCTGAAATACCTATATGCTTGTCTTTCATTCCATCATACAAGGACACATGTGTATTTACGAGTTGCATAAGATCCTTATCAGAAGAGATAATGGTTGTCTTTGCCCCAACCTTCGTTGCCAATTTTGCATAAGTAGCAATTAAATCATCCGCTTCAAAACCTTCCTTTTCAATACAAGGCAAATTAAAAGCTTTTGTTGCTTGGCGTATCAGAGAAAATTGAGGAATTAGATCTTCAGGAGGTTCAGCGCGATTCGCTTTATATTGAGGATAAATTTGTTTCCGAAAAGTATCAGATGAATAATCAAAAATAACAGCAAAATGTGTTGGAACAATACCCATAGCTGTATTACGAGCATCACAAAGTAATTTCCATAACATATTACAAAAACCAGCTACCGCTCCTACAGGGAGTCCATCCTTTTTACGTTTTAAAGGTGGCAAAGCATAGTAAGCACGAAAAATGTAGCCTGATCCGTCAACCAACAAAAGATGATCTGTTGCTTTCATGACAATTTTATTTCTCCATTTCAGCTAAAAAACAAATTACCTGTATATATTTTTTTCATTTTTATTTTATTTTTTTACTTTGCCTCTAAAAAGCCATTTTTTCTTTCCATAAGACATGAAGTCGTTGCACTTATATTAAGTACCTAGAGCTTTTCTTTGCTGTTACAGGATTAATAGCTTTCATTTTGCTCCTCCTATGATAGCTGAGGTACAATGTAACGACAAGGTCGTTGTGGTGTTCCCCTCCCCACAACGACCGTTTTTTTTGGTATCCATATTTTATATTTTTAACCTTAAATAGCTTGTTTAGAGAAAAGATAAGAATATTATTCATAAACTTTGAAGTTATTCCACAGAGCTTTTTCACCCATTTTATTGATAAAATCAGCATGCAATCTTTTTTCTTGCGCACTCAATCTTGAAGGTAAAGCCTGTGGGCGAAATTTAACTGTATAAGGCATATCTTTGTCACTTTGAATATGTTCATCAACACTCTTTCTGTTATCAAAACCCAATATGCCCTGCTTTCCACCAATCAATTCAATATAAACATCGGCCAAAATCTCTGCATCAAGTAAAGCACCATGAAGAACACGATGGCTGTTATCAATTCCAAAACGTTTGCATAAAATATCAAGAGAATTAGGACCCATAGGGAATTTACGCCGTGCCATAGCCAATGTATCAAGAATATTATCAACACTGATGAGCGGCTTATTGACGCGTTTTAATTCTGCATTAATAAAACCAATATCAAAACTCGCATTATGCGCAATCATTGTCGCGCCATTAATAAATTCCAAAAATTCATCAACAATATCACTAAAACTTTTCTCGTTTTTTAGGCGTTCATTGGTTAATCCGTGAATTGCTACAACTTCATCAGGAATAATAACGCCTTCAGGGTTTAAATAAACATGAAATTGGCGCCCTGTAAGATAACGATCAACCATTTCTACACAACCAATTTCGATTATGCGATCTTTCTCTTTATCTAAACCTGTTGTTTCTGTATCAAAAATAATTTCACGCATGATTTTAATTCTTTAGCAATTTTTTTATCACATCAAAAACCTGTTGACGGGTATTTTCTAAATCTTTCCCTGTATCAATAATAAAATCAGCACGTTCTCGTTTTTTTTCATCTGGCATTTGTTGGGCATTTATAAAGGCAAATTTTTTCTCATTCATACCTTGGCGAATCATTACACGTTCTTTTTGTATTTCTGGTGGAGCAGAAACAACAATAACGCTATCTACACGATTTTCACCATTTGTTTCAAACAGAAGTGGAATATCAAGAATAACTAATTTTTCCCCTTGTTTGCGCGCTGTATCA
Organism: Bartonella sp. AP40SXNS; assembly: GCF_042195825.1. Classification (NCBI taxonomy): domain Bacteria; kingdom Pseudomonadati; phylum Pseudomonadota; class Alphaproteobacteria; order Hyphomicrobiales; family Bartonellaceae; genus Bartonella; species Bartonella sp. AP40SXNS. The sequence goes on along the minus strand of NZ_JBHIPB010000001.1, from coordinate 120,212 downwards.
ATAAATTCTTTTTCTTTTTCTTGCACCAAAGGATGAATTATTTTTTCTAATGTTTGTAATTTCTCCTTATCATCAATCAAAATTTCAGAAAGTTTCAAACGGTTAACTTCATCGTTTTCAACAACACTAGGAAAAATACGCTCTATGAGTGACAAAACTGGCTCACTTTTATAGAGTTGTTGTACCGCCTCATCAGCACTAAAAATAGAAATACCCGCTTGTCTGAAAAAATCAGCAACTGTTGATTTTCCCATAGCTATTGATCCAGTTAATCCTATAATTTTCATTCTCTTTCTTCACTCATATCCTCTAAAATGGCTGCCCTTAACGCTTTTGTTACCTGTGGTTTTATTCCAAACCACCGTTCAAATCCTATAACAGCCTGATGTAGAAGCATCCCAAGCCCATCAACCGTTTTGAGATCACAAGCCTTTGCCTGTTGTAAAAAAGGAGTTATCAATGGTGTATAAACAATATCTGTTACTAATGCCGTTGTTTTTGCTTTATGAAAATCGCAAAAAAAAGAATCACTTTTTTCTTCCGGATTTTTTATGCCAATAGAGGTTGTATTAACAATTAAATCAGCTTGATGAAGTATTTCATGGATTTTATGCCAATCGTAAACTTTAATGATCTTTCCAAAATGCTGAGCTAAATTATCAGCGCGTTGTTTTGTACGGTTAATTAAATAAATTTGTTCAAATCCGCGTTTTTTTAAAGCATATAGGATAGCGCGTGCAGCGCCCCCAGCCCCAAAAACAAGAGCTGTTTCCCCTCCCCAATCAGATGCAAAATCATCAAGATTAGCACTAAAACCATAGGCATCACTATTTGTGGCACAAAGTTTATCTCCTTCATACCAAAGTGTATTAGCAGCACCTATCATTGTTGCTCTCTCGTCTTTATAATCTGCTAAACGAAAGGCTTCCTGTTTATGAGGCAAAGTAACATTTCCTCCACAAAAGCCCATTTTTTGTAAAGAAACAATAAAATGACTAAATTCTTCGGATGTTACTTCCTGTGCAAGGTATTCTCCTTGTAAACTATATTGTTTAAGCCAAAAATTGTGAATTCTTGGCGATTTTGAATGATGAATTGGAGAACCAACAACAAAAGCACGCGGATAATTTGTCTTTTTTATTATTAAGTTAACCATCAATAATTCCTAAGTGGCGCAATTTTATGAGTAGAGGCAGCAAAGGTAAACCAACAATGGTAAAAAAATCTCCTTCAATTTTTTCAAAGAGATGAATCCCTTCTCCTTCAATTTGATATACTCCTACGCTGTTTAGAACATCTTTTCCTACGCGTGCTAAATAACGTTCAATAAATTCTAACGAGAGTAAACGTACAGACATATGTGCACTAAAAGCTTCAACCCAAATTTTTTGACCATTTTTAAATAAAGCTACCGCACTATGAAGAGAATGGGTTTTTCCTGATAACTCACATAAACGTTGATGTGCTTCCTTAATATTTCTTGCTTTATGAAAAACTTTACCTTCCAAATCAAGAACTTGATCACAACCAATAACGAAAGCATCAGGAAAACGATCTGAAACATTTTTTGCTTTTGCACTTGCAAGAAAACAGCTAAGTTCTTTAGGTGTTTTTTCTTTTGTTGTTTTTTCTACTTCTCTCTCATCAAAAGAAGCGCCTTCAATTAAAAAATTTAAACCTGCCTTTTTCAACAACTGTGCACGATAAAAACTAAGAGATGCTAATATTAACGTATCTGCGTCCATGAGGATTTTCTCTCACTTTCCTTCACGAAATCGTGATAAAAGTTCAAATATTGCAGCAGCAGTTTCTTCAATAGAGCGCCTCGTGACATCAATAATAGGCCAACCAAAACGTTCGCAAATGCGTTTTGCATGGATTAATTCTTCAGCTATGCTGATACGATTAGTATAATTATCAAGAGCAAAACCTTCTCCTAAATCTCTATTTTGACGAATATGTGAGATTCTTTCAGCTGAAGCAATTAAACCAATAATTAAAGAATTTTTTACCTCTAAAAGAGATTCTGGCAAATCAATTCCTGGAATAAGAGGAACATTAGCCGTTTTGATTCCACGATTTGCTAAATAGATGCTTGTTGGCGTTTTAGAGGTTCTTGAAATTCCTACAAGAATTACATCCGCTTCAGATAAGCTACTGGAAGACTGTCCATCATCATGCTCTATTGTAAAATCCAGTGCCTCAATACGACGAAAATAATCTGCATTAAGATCATGTTGTGCACTAACACGTAAATGAGTTGGCATTCCAAGGTAAGACTGAAAAGCATTTAGAACAGGATACAATATATCAATACAGGGAACTTCTATTTTTTTGCATTTTTTTTGAAGGAGTAGTTTAAGTTCTTCATCAATCATTGTGTAAAGAACAATACCTGGCTCTTGTTGTATTTCATCAAGAACTTTTTGTAACTGTATTTTATTACGAATCATAGGATAGATATGCTCTGTTGCCTGACACATTGCATATTGGGATGCTACAGCTCTTCCAACAGAAATTAATGTCTCCCCCGTTGCATCAGAAAGCATGTGTAAATGAAAGAATTTTTTTTCTTTTGTCACAAAAATTTTAACTCCTTGTTAAGACATGTGTATATATCCTCACCGTTTTTTATAAAACTAAAATTTATGAAAAATTCTCCTTTTTTATGCACAAATTAAATGCTTGTGATAATTTTATCCCTCTTATAAAAAAGAGGGGATAATATCTTTAAGATAGTGTTATTTTTATTCTTTTTTCAGTTCCTTTTGTGGATAAAATTGAGGATAAATAATAATCCACACTAAACACAGTTATAAATAAGAATAATTCTTTCTTTAATATAAATTTATTAATATAAATTTCTGTAAAAAATACTTTTGAATAACATTTCATTGATGCTATAATTTTAACTCATATTTTTGTTATTAAAATAATTAAATACTATTTGGATTTTATATTTTTTCAAGTTTTTCATATAATTACTTAATATTACAGGAACAAATTTCATATAAATGGTACTTGCAGATTAAAAAAATTGAGTGTAGGATATTTTTTCTTAAAGAATATTTCACTCATAAATTTCCATAAATTATTTAGAACAATCTTCTCCTTAATTACAAAGAGCATATTTCATGCAAAAAATGAAACTACAAGAACTTAAAAGCAAAAATCCCGTTGAGCTTGTTTCTTTTGCTGAAACATTAGAAGTTGAAAATGCCTCCCTTATGCGCAAACAAGAACTAATGTTTGCTATCTTGAAAAAACTTGCTCTACAAGACGTTGAAATTATAGGAGAAGGTGTTGTCGAAGTTTTACAAGATGGATTTGGATTCTTGCGCTCTGCTGATGCTAATTATCTTCCTGGACCTGATGATATCTATCTTTCACCTGCACAAATACAGTCGTTTTCTTTAAAAACAGGCGATACAATTGAAGGCCCCATACGTAGTCCAAAAGAGGGAGAACGTTATTTTGCTCTCCTTAAAATTAATACAATTAATTTTGAAAAACCTGAAAAGATCCGTTATAAAATTCACTTTGATAATCTTACTCCCCTCTATTCAAATGAACGTTTTCAAATGGAAATACAAGATCCTACAGAGAAAGATATGTCATCACGTGTGATTGATTTGATATCTCCATTGGGAAAAGGACAGAGGGGACTAATTGTTGCACCACCACGGACGGGAAAAACAGTTTTACTTCAAAATATTGCTCATTCTATTACCACTAATCATCCTGAATGTTATCTCATTGTTCTTTTAATTGATGAACGACCAGAAGAGGTTACTGATATGCAGCGTTCAGTAAAAGGAGAAGTGGTTTCTTCTACTTTTGATGAACCTGCAATACGTCACGTACAAGTGGCAGAAATGGTCATTGAAAAAGCCAAACGTCTCGTTGAATATGGGCGTGATGTTGTTATTCTCCTCGATTCTATTACACGTCTTGGGCGTGCATATAATACAGTTGTTCCTTCTTCGGGTAAAGTTTTAACAGGTGGTGTGGATGCAAATGCCCTACAGCGTCCAAAACGTTTTTTTGGTGCAGCACGTAATATTGAAGAAGGCGGATCTTTAACCATTATTGCAACGGCTTTGATTGATACAGGAAGTCGTATGGATGAGGTTATTTTTGAAGAATTCAAAGGAACAGGTAATTCGGAAATTGTTCTTGATCGTAAAGTTGCTGATAAACGTATTTTCCCTGCTATGGATATTTTAAAGTCAGGAACGCGTAAGGAAGAACTTCTGGTAGAACGACAAGATTTACACAAAATTTTTGTTCTTCGTCGTATTTTAGCATCTATGAATGTAACTGATGCAATTGAATTTTTGATTGATAAATTAAAGCAAACGAAAAATAATAGTGAATTTTTTGATTCAATGAATACGTAGAGTCATTAAAGTTTTTATTAGGATAAAACCTGTGGATACAATCTTTGCTGTTTCGAGTGGATTGTTACCTTCAGGGGTTGCAGTCATTCGGCTTTCTGGTCCTCATGTTGTGGATATAGTTAAAACGCTTTGTGGTCGTTTACCTAAAGCACGTTTTATGCATTATGGAAATCTTACTGCTCGTGATGGTGGTTTTTTAGATTCTGGTTTAACTGTTTTTTTTCCTGCTCCTCATAGTTTTACGGGGGAGGATTGTGCGGAATTCCATTTACATGGAGGAAAAGCAGTCGTTAATCGTTTTCTCGATGAATTGTCAACATTTTCTGGATGCCGTATTGCAGAGGCAGGTGAATTTTCACGTCGCGCTTTTATGGAAGGAAAATTAGATCTTGTTCAAGCAGAAGGTCTTGCTGATTTAATAGAAGCAGAAACGGAAAGCCAACGGCGTTTAGCTGTTATGGGTACAAGTGGACATTTAACGACGCTTTATCGTGATTGGCGTCATAAGCTTATGAAGGCGCGTGCTTTTATTGAGGCAGAACTTGATTTTGTTGATGAAGCAGATATTCCCAACGCAATATCTGATAAAGTTTGGAAAGATGTTGAGGATCTTTGTACTTCTATTAGGGAATATATTACTGAAGGAGAACGTGCGAGTATTTTACGTGATGGATTAAAAATTGTTATTGCTGGTGCTCCAAATTCTGGAAAATCAAGCATTATGAATCGTCTTTCAGGAAGATCTGTTGCTATTGTAACGGAAGAAGCAGGAACAACCCGTGATGCTTTAGAAATGAGAATTATTCTTGGTGGTTTACCTGTTTTTTTAACCGATACTGCTGGTTTTAGAAAAACAGAAAATAAAATAGAACAGATGGGAATAGAAGTTGCTAAACAGCATGTTAGAGAAGCTGATTTGGTTATTTTGGTTTATGATATAGGAAATCCTAAGCAAGTTGATTTACCAGAAACATCGGCTGAAATATGGCATGTTGGTAATAAGCTTGATCTTTATGAAAAAAATGATCAGCGTTGGTCTATACAATTTTCCGCATTAACTGGTTTAAATTTTGATTCTTTTATCAAAGAACTTGAATTATTTTGTTATCATCGTGGTTCTGAAATTGGAAATATTGTTCCAGCACGTAAAAGGCAACTTCAATTATTAAAAGAAGCTGTTAAAGAGATTGAGTTTGCTCTCAATTATCATTCTTTTGATCTCAGTTTACGTGCAGAACATCTCCGTCGTGCAAGTGATTTTCTTGGAAAAATTACAGGAGATATTGATGTTGAAGATTTGCTTGATATCATTTTTTCAGAGTTTTGTGTTGGTAAATAATGATTCACGTGAAACATTGATTATTTCATAGACAGATTATAAAGATTATGTAATTTATATCCTGTTTCACGTGAAACCTTAGAAATTTTCTACGGAATGAATTAAATGCGATCATATGATGTTATTATTGTTGGTGGTGGTCATGCTGGCTGTGAAGCGGCTTCAGCTTCAGCACGTGTAGGAGCCAAAACAGCGCTTGTTACACATAAAATATCAGCACTGGGAACAATGTCGTGTAATCCTGCTATTGGTGGTCTTGGAAAAGGGCATCTGGTTCGTGAAATAGATGCGTTAGATGGTCTCATGGGAAGAGCAGCAGATGCTGCTGGAATTCAGTTTAGACTTCTTAATAGACGTAAAGGACCGGCAGTAAGAGGACCACGGACACAAGCAGATCGACAACTTTATAGAGAAGCAATTCAAAAATTATTAAAAGAACAAGAAAATCTTATTCTTATTGAGGATGAAGTACTTGATTTGGTTGTTAAAGATAATTGTGTATCAGGTGTTATTTTAAAAAAACAAGGAACAATTTTTTCTGGTGCTGTTGTTTTAACAACAGGTACATTTTTAAATGGCTTTATTCATATTGGTAATAAAACATGGGCTGCTGGTCGTATGGGAGATCAGTCAAGTGTGAAACTTGCTGAACATTTGAAAAAATATCATATAAAACTTGGACGATTAAAAACAGGAACCCCTGCTCGTCTGAGTAAAAAAACAATTGCTTGGGAAACTCTCCAAAAACAACAAGCAGATGAAAATCCCGTTCCCTTTTCTCTTTTAACAGAGAAAATTGAACAGCCACAAATTGAATGTGCAATAACGCGTACAAATGCACAAACACATAAAATTATTCGCGAAAATATCTATCGTTCTGCTTTATATTCTGGAAATATTGAAGGATTAGGACCACGTTATTGTCCTTCAATTGAAGATAAAATCGTTAAATTTGGAGAACGTGATGGACATCAGATTTTTCTAGAACCAGAAGGATTAAATGATGATACTGTTTATCCAAATGGTCTTTCTACTTCTCTTCCTGAAGATGTACAAATTTCTTTATTGAAAACCATTGAAGGATTGGAAAATGCTACAGTTTTGCAACCTGGCTATGCTATTGAATATGATTTTGTTAATCCTCAACAATTAACGAAAAGTTTGGAAGTACGCTCTTTACCAGGTTTGTTTTTAGCGGGCCAAATTAATGGCACAACAGGATACGAGGAAGCGGCAGCACAAGGTCTTTTAGCTGGATTAAATGCTGCACGCAAGGTAGGTAAATTAGATGAAATACTTATAAGTCGTTCTACTGCTTATATTGGTGTTATGGTTGATGATTTGGTTTCACGTGGTGTTTGTGAACCTTATAGAATGTTTACATCACGTGCTGAATTTCGTTTATCTTTAAGATCTGATAATGCTGATACGCGTTTAACACCTTTGGCAAAAGAATGGGGTATTGTGAGTAAAGTACGTTGGGATTATTATCAGAAAAAGCAACAACGGCTTGATCAAGCACGATCAATATGTCAAAATCTCTTTTTAACACCTAATGAAGCTTCTGCTCATGGATTACACGTTAACCATGATGGAATTCGGCGTTCGGCTTATGATTTTCTTGCATATCCTCATATGACTGTAGAGCGTCTTTCACATTTATGGCCACAATTACAAGAAATTGATTCTAAAACAGTTGAAGCTTTAGAAATTGAAGCACAATATGCGGTTTATTTAGATAAACAAGCACAAGATATTGCCTCTCTTCAAAGAGATGAACGTTTAGAAATTCCTTCTTCTCTTAATATTGAGGCAATTTCAGGTCTTTCAAATGAACTTAAATCAAAAATTCAAGAAGTATCGCCTCGTTCAATTGCTGATGCACAAAAAATTGATGGCATGACTCCTGCCGCATTATCACTTATTATTACATATATTCAACGTCAACGGCGTGAAAAGGCTAAAACAGCTTAATGGATTTTTCTACAGAAAAAAAATATCAACAATTATTAAATATTATTCCTTCTGTTTCACGTGAAACGATGGAAAATTTAATGCAGTTTGAGTCTTTAATACTTCAATGGAATGCACATATTAATTTGATATCTGCTACAACTATACCAGATCTATGGACACGACATATTTTAGATTCAGCACAAATTTTTCCTTTGTATGCTCACTCTTTACATTGGTGTGATTTAGGATCAGGAGGAGGTTTTCCTGCAATTGTGATTGCTATCTTTTTGAAAGAAAAAAAAGCAGGACATATTAATCTTGTTGAAAGTAATGGGAAAAAAGTTGCTTTTTTGCGAACAGTTATTGCTCAACTTAATCTTCCAGCAACGGTTTATCACGCTAGAATTGAAGATATATATCAAAAAATTCCCATATCTGATATTATAACGGCACGAGGATTAGCGCCGCTTGATACTCTTTTACAACTCATTTTTCCTTTATTAACAGAAAAAACAATAGCTCTTTTGCAAAAAGGTCGGGATTACGCTACAGAAATAAAAAATGCCTCTGCCAATTGGCACTTTGATCTGTTAAAACATAAAAGTAAAGTTGATGAAAATTCTGTTATTTTGGAAATTTCTCATATTCGATCATATAGAGGGTAGAGCAAAATGAGCGAAACACGAATTATCGCTATTGCAAACCAAAAGGGTGGAGTCGGAAAAACAACCACAGCAATTAATCTTGCTACAGCTTTAGCGGCTATTGGTGAAAATGTCCTTATTATGGATGTTGATCCACAAGGTAATGCTAGTACAGGTTTAGGGATTGATCGTAATAGCCGTCCTTTATCTTCTTATGATGTTTTGGTTTCGGGCGTTTCAATTACACAGGCGGCTTTAAAAACAGCCGTACCCAATCTTTATATAGTTCCCTCTACACTTGATCTCTTAGGAGTGGAAATGGAAATTTCTTCATCAAAAGATCGCATACAACGCTTACGTAAAGCTCTCTATGATGATCCGGAAATGGAAAAAAAATTCAATTATGTTTTAATTGATTGTCCTCCTTCCCTTAATCTTTTAACACTTAATGCTATGGGGGCTGCGGATTCTGTTTTAGTGCCTATGCAGTGTGAATTTTTAGCACTTGAAGGTTTAAGTCAATTACTTGAAACAGTAAAACAAGTGCGATCCGTACTTAATCCATCTTTAGAGATCCAAGGTATTGTTCTAACAATGTATGATGGACGTAATAATCTTTCAAATCAAGTTGTTGAAGATGTACGCTCTTTTATGGGAGATAAAGTTTATCGTACTGTTATTCCACGAAATGTAAGAGTATCAGAAGCGCCCTCTTTTGGTAAACCTGTATTGCTTTACGATCTCAAATGTGCTGGAAGTCAAGCTTATTTGCGTCTAGCATCAGAAGTGATTCAACGTGAAAAACAAGCACGCGCTGCTGCTTAGTAATATAAAAAAATAATCTAAAAATTCAAAGAGAAAAATTATGAATGATGATCTCTCAAAAAAAAGACTAGGACGTGGATTAGCGGCATTGATTGGAGATATCAATTTAAACAATAATATTGCACGTTCATCAAGCTTTGATAAATTAAATGAATCCGGTAGTCTTTCTGAGCAATTTATTCCACTTGAATCTATTTCATGTAATCCTCATAATCCTCGGCGTCATTTTACTGAAACAGAGCTTGATAATTTGACACAATCAATTCGTCAACACGGTGTGGTTCAACCGGTTATTGTAAGGCCTTTAAGAGATCATCCTCATCGGTTTGAATTGATTGCTGGTGAACGGCGCTGGCGTGCAGCACAACGTGCAAATTTAAACCAATTGCCAGTTATTATTCGCGATGTAGATGATAAAACGGCTTTGGAATTGGCAATTATTGAAAATGTTCAACGTGCAGATCTTAATCCTATCGAAGAAGCAAAGGGATATGAGATGCTTCTAAATGAACATGATTATACACAAGTAGATTTAGCGCAAGTTATAGGAAAAAGTCGTAGTCATGTTGCAAATACGCTTCGTTTGTTAAAACTTCCAGAAAAAGTACAACAATTTTTAACTGATGGACAACTTTCCGCAGGTCATGCACGTTGTCTTATAACCGTTGATAATCCACAAGATTTAGCTGAGAAAATTATTCGTGAAGGGCTTTCTGTACGTCAAACAGAAATACTTGCATATGAGCAAGCTAATCCTAAAACTAAAAAACGTACCAATTCGGAGAAAGATGCTGAAACAAAATCTTTAGAAAAATTACTTGCAGATGTGATAGGAATGAAAGTTATTATTCGACATGGTAAAAAAGGTGGAGATTTAAAAATACATTACTCTTCATTAGAACAATTAGATGAAATTTGTCGGCGTTTACAAAGTTAATCAATTGTTCTAAAAATGTTTTTTAACAGTTATCTTTTAAAATTTTTATTATTCTATACATATACTCTTTAGCAAATTCTATATTGCTTGAAGGTAAAAAGTTTTTTTCATAAGTAGAATTTTCTTCATTAGTAAGTACATACAATGTCGCTTGAAGTGCTAGGTGAGCAACAACAAAATCTTTCGGTGTTATATTATTTTCTTTTAAAATATTCACAAGTTTTGGATTATTAGAAATATAGGCAGCGTATTTTTCAATATTATCATTATAAGTATTTAAATCACTTTTTTTATTTGTTTGTTCTGGTTTTGAATATAAATTTTTACATTCTATTTTGATTTTTTCCAGCTTTAAAAGAAGATCTTCTGTTAAGGGATAATTTGCAATGAAAGGCGATATAAAAGAAAGCTCATCTATTTCTTGTTTTTTTTCTTGAGCGTATGATGCAAAAGGAAAAATGAAGAAAAAGCACAATAGAAGTTTAAACATGACTAAAATTATCCTTTCTTTTTTGAGTTTCAATAAATATTTTTTCGTCTGTTATTCTTTATTTTTAGAAAAACATTTGTTAAATGTAATCGAAATAAACACAATTATTAGGAATGATAAAAACACGGTGATTTTTTAATGCACGGACTTTTTTATTAGATTAATGGGATGATATTTTTTAATGTCTCATAGCTGATTAGTTGCTCAAAATGAGTTTTTCACAGCTATCTAAAAGAATTGTCGCTTTAAAAAAATGTTTTTTAACAAATTCAAGATTGTTTAGAAATATAGTATTTTTCTCAGTAGAATATTCCTTTTCAGGTACAAATATGAGAAGCATTGATATTTCTTTAAGAGCTAAGGTTCCTGAAGCAAAATCTTTCGGTGTTATATTATTTTCTTTTAAAATATTTACAAGTTTTGGTTTACTAGAAATATAGGTAGTGTAATTTTCAATACTAGAATGGATACTAGAATCATAACTTATAAGATTATTTTTTGTTTCTGGAAGTAAATTTTTACATTCTTTTTCAATTTTTTCCAGCTTTAAAAAAAAATCTTCTGTTAAGGGATAATTTGCGATGAGAGATGATATAAGAGAAGAATTATCTGTTTCCTTTTCCTCTGCCCTTGTTAGTTGAATATGTATCACGAAAAGAAAAAGGAGGAACAAACGTAATACGAACTTAAGCATGATTAAAAATTATCCTTTCTTCTTCGAATTTCAGCAAAGACTTCTTCATCTGTTTCTTCTTCCATTACAAGGTTTCTTCGCAACACACTATCATCCCAGCGGAGAAAGGGATTTGTTGTTTTTTCTTGCCCTAAAGTAACAGGAAGAGTCATGGCATTTTTTGCGCGCAGTAAAAAAACATCTTCTACTCTTTGCTGGAGTTTTTTATTATGTGGGTCAATTGTTAGCGCGAAAAGAGCGTTATTTTTTGTGTACTCGTGTCCACAATAGAGGAGTGTTTCATCGGGAAGTTTACGAAGTTTTTTTAAAGAATTTAGCATTTGTGCAGCTGTTCCTTCAAAAAGACGTCCACAACCAAGTGAAAAAAGTGTGTCTCCAGCAAACAGTAATTTTTTTTCAGAAAAATAGTAAGATAGCGCTCCTAGCGTATGGCCAGGTGTTGATAGAGCTAAAAGTGTGTGAGAACCAAAAAAAAGTTTCTCATCATGGTGAAGTGTTTGATCAAGATGATGAATCTTTTCTTTTTCTGCTTCTGGTCCAATAATTATAGCATTGTAAACTTGTTTTAATTCTGCTAGGGCTTCTACATGGTCGTGATGATGGTGAGTCACAAAAATAGTGTTAAGTGTCCAATTACGGCGCTTTAAAGCGTTATGAATCGCTTTGCTTTCTGGAGCATCTATTGCGGCTGTCATACCACTTTTTTCATCATGAATGAGCACACCAAAATTATCTTTTCGACAGATAAACTGTTCAATCAACATGTTTTTTCTCCTGAACAGTGTTTCGCAATGAATCTATAAAATAATTTGTGATGGTAAGTTTTTTAAGAATCAGATTTGTCCTCTTCTGTAAAAAGTCCTTTTGAATGTTTTATAATGATAGGCATTTGGGTAAGCATGAAAAGGACTGTTATAGGCATGACGCCAAAAACTTTGAAACTCGTCCAAAAATTATCGCTAAAATTGCGCCAAATAATTTCATTCAAAAGAGCAAGAAAAATGAAAAAAAACGCCCAACGATAGGTCAATTTTTGCCAGCCTAAATCATCAAGTTTTAAGGTAGAATCAAGAGCATAACGCAAAAGCGGTTTTTTAAAAAACATTCCACCAAAAAGTATCAAAGCAAATAAGCTATTAATGATTGTTGGTTTCATTTTTATGAAAGTTTCATTATGAAGCCAGAGAGTTAAAAAACCAAAAACTAAAACAAATATTCCCGAAATAAGAGGCATAATAGGAATTTGTTTTGCAAGAATCCATGATAAGCTTAGAGAAATAATAATTGCTACCATAAAAATAGCTGTTGCAGGGAAAATAGGCTTGCTAAAATTTTGAAAAAATTCAATGTTTTTTATCAACCATTCTCCTTTATAATTGGCAAAAAAGAAGGCGACCAATGGTCCCATTTCTAAAAGAAACTTAAGTGTTGGTGAAAGGGGCGTTTTTTTATTGTTATTCACATTTTTTTCAGAATTATTATGTGAATTAGAGTTAGATAAAGGCTGTTTCATGCATGTTTTCCTGCGATAGTTTCGGCAAAGTCAGAAGCAGAAAAGGGTTGAAGGTCTTCAATATTCTCTCCTATACCGATAAAATAAACGGGTAATTTATATTTTGCTGCGATAGCGACAAGAATTCCTCCTCGTGCTGTTCCATCCAGCTTTGTCATGACCAAACCATTAACACCAGCAATATCACGGAAAATGTCCACTTGGTTGAGTGCATTTTGTCCGGTCGTTGCATCAAGTGTTTGAAGGATTGTATGGGGCGCTTGGGGGGTGTGTTTTCTTAAAACACGAATAATTTTTGCTAACTCATCCATCAATTCAGATTTATTTTGTAAACGTCCTGCTGTATCAATAATTAATACATCACTGTTTGCTTTTTTTGCTTTCTCAAAAGCATCAAAGGCTAAACTTGCAGCATCTGCACCTAATTTTGTAGAAATAACAGGAGAATCAGTACGTTCACCCCAAATATGCAGTTGCTCAATAGCTGCGGCTCGGAAAGTGTCACCGGCTGCAAGCATAACTTTTAATCCCCCTGCTGTTAATTTGGCTGCAAGTTTTCCAATAGTTGTCGTTTTTCCAGTGCCATTTACACCTACTAGCAAAATAACATGAGGCTTATGGCTGAGATCAAGTTCTAATGGTATTGCAACAGGTTCCAGAACTTTTTTGATCTCATCAGCTACAATAGTATGAATGTCATCTGGAGAGAGGTCTTTTCCATAACGACTGGAAGCTAAAGTATTCGTGATGCGCGTTGCCGTTTCTACACCGAGGTCAGCTTGAATCAGAATATCTTCGAGCTCTTGCAGTGTAGCTTCATCAAGTTTTCTTTTAACAAAGAGGTCACTAATTGATCCGCTTAGGCGTTGTGAAGAAAGCGATAGACCTTTTTTAAGGCGTCCAAACCACGCTGTCTTTTTTTGTTCAACAAAGGATTCAGACAAAATTTCTTCATCCTTTTTTTCACGGATGGTGTTTGTGACAATAATTTTTCCATAAGGGGGAATTTTAACAGAAAGGGAAGCTTTATCAGAATGAGATTCTAAAGGTGGAGATTTTTCATCACACTTTGTAGGTGTTGACTTTTTATTTTTTGTTTGTTCTTCTTTTTCTGTATCTATAGAGATTTCGTTGTTTTTTGTTCTTTCATTTTTGTCCTTCTTTTTTTCTATGATATCACTTTTATCAGGAATAGAAATTTGTTCCATTTCCTGCTCTTTAGATTTGTTAAAAGAAAATATTTTTTTTATAAAAGATTTTGTCATAAGAAATTTCCTGTTCAAGCAGCGTTTAATTTTGGAAGGACAGCAATTAATTTATCGCCATCATGGTCAACGATAAGGGCTTGAACAATTGTTCCTGCTTTTACACCTTTAATTTGTACAAGAGTATAATCTTCCGTTCGTCCGATTTCATCTCTTTCAACGAGAATTGTTTGTTGACTGTTTTTTAAATGAGCAAGATGCTTTTGGTAAGCTTCCTCACCTGCTTTACGTAGTCTTTCAGCACGCATTTTCACTATTCTACGGTTGATTTGTGGCATACGTGCGGCAGGTGTTCCTTCTCTTGGACTAAAGGGAAAGACATGTAGGTGGGTTAAATTACACTCTTTAATCAAAGCAAGACTGTTTTGAAACATCTCTTCTGTTTCGGTAGGAAAACCAGCAATTAAGTCGGCACCATAAACCATTGTAGGACGTTTGGCATGCAATTCTTGGCAAAATTGAATGGCATGTTCACGCAAATGCCGTCGTTTCATCCGTTTTAAAATCATATTATCACCTGCTTGCAAAGATAAATGCAAATGGGGCATGATTCTTTTTTCATAGGCTAAAAGATTTATGAGTTCTTCATCTGCTTCAATAGAGTCAATAGATGAGAGGCGTAATCGCGCTAAGTCAGGAATATGATGCAAAATAGCTGAAGTTAATTTTCCTAGAGTAGCTTTTCCAGGAAGATCGTGGCCATAACTTGTAAGGTCAACACCTGTAAGGACCACTTCTTGAATACCCACATCTGTCAGCTTTTTAATTTGTTCTATGACAGCACCCATGGGAACTGAACGAGATGGTCCACGTCCATAAGGAATAATGCAAAATGTACAGCGGTGATCGCATCCGTTTTGTACCTGTACAAAAGCGCGGGTACGTTCTTGCATTGCACTAACCATATGTGGAGCAATTTTTTTCACTTCCATGATATCATTGATACGCACCTTTTCGGTATGGTTAATACCAAAATCAGGAAGTTGACGATAAGAATGGGCGTGAAGTTTATCTTCGTTTCCTAAAACGAGATCCACTTCTGTCATTGAGGCAAAATTTTGTGCTTCTGTTTGGGCTGCACATCCTGTTACAATGATGCGCGCATGAGGATTTTCACGTCGCGCTTTGCGGATAGCTTGTTTTGCTTGTCGTACGGCTTCGGCAGTGACAGCGCAGGTATTAAAAATAATAGCACCATCTTTAAGCTGGTTTAGCCCTGAAGAAGTGCTTTCTTTGCGAATTATTTCCGATTCGTAGCTATTGAGTCGACAACCAAAAGTTACAATTTCTACTGCCATCAGGAGTGATCCTTTTTGTAGCACCCTGTTAAAGGGCTTAAAAAACCACTAAATTGATATTTTATTGGTCCTGTCATGATAATATGATCGTCTTCTCGGTAAAAAATATTAAGAGCTCCCTTTGGTAAATTCACATCAACATGGCGCTCTGTAAGTCCACGACGATAAGCAGCCACAGCACTTGCACAAGCAGCACTCCCACATGCTTGTGTTAATCCTGCCCCTCTCTCCCATGTGCGTAAATTTAGACTTTTCTTTGACGTTATGCAAGCAATGGAAATATTGCACCGTTCGGGAAACAGGGGATCATGTTCAAGTTTTGGTCCATATTTTTCTAAAGGAAAATGTTGAATATCATTTTCAATAAAAAAGATAGCATGGAGATTGCCAATGGATATAAGGCAAGCATCTTTTAGAGGACCAGCCGTAATTTCTACGTGATTGGTATCAACTATTTCACGTGAAACAGGCATCTCTTTTGCATTGAAATTTGGGCATCCCATATCAACAGAGATAAGATCGCCGGTTTGGCGTTTTCCTTCAATAATGCCAGCAGGAGTTTCTAAACGAAAATTTTCACCAAAATTACGGTCTGTGAGCCATGCAATAACACAGCGGGTACCATTGCCACAAGCTTTAGCTTTTGAACCATCAGCATTCCATATTTCGATGCGGAAGTCGGCTTTTTTCTGGGTTGGTGTGTGGATAGCCATGATTTGATCAAAATGCATTTCGGGATCTACCGATAAAGCAAGGATTGCTTGTGGTGTAAAAGCATGTGCGCTTTCACGCATATCCGCAACAATAATTTGATTTCCAAGACCGTCCATTTTGCTAAATGGCGTTTTCATGAAACTTCTCTATTTCTAATGATTACTTAATTAAGGGATATATGACTGAAAATCTTATAAATTTCTAGTGTTTAATAAATATAAAATTGGGTATATAAATTATTTCATTTAAAATAAGTAATTTAAATCCTGTTTTTTTTCATTTGTTAATTTATCTTTGTAACTATAACAAATATTCACTTGATTTTTTATAAGCTTATTTATTGCTGTGGGAGAGAGTACAGACATGGCGTTTTCAAAAGTTTCGTTTTTCGTTGCACTATCAACTGTAATGTTTTTAGGGGGATGTTCAACAACACGGTTTGATGGTAATGACGATGGTAACGCATTAGAAGTTTTTTATCCATCTCAACAAATGACAATATTAGAAGCGTCTGATCTGTCGTCCACTTCTTCGTCGATATCTGAAGATGCAAACGCTCCGATGTATGAAAAAGGAGATTCTCAGAGCGATGGACGAATGGCTAGTCTCGAATTGCCAAGCAATGCCACTGATTTATTTCCTGCAAGTATTGCTGGGGTATGGAATCTTTCTATGGGAGGAAAAGTTTGCCGGATTGCAACTCCACAAACAAAGTTTGGACAAGGGTACCGTGCTGGTCCTTTACACTGTCCAGGAATTGCTTCCCAAGTGAGATCGTGGGCTGTTAAAGGAAAAAGATTATATTTTTATAATAACTCTGGACGTGTTATCCTCGTTTTTTATTCTTCAAATGTTGATCGTTTTGAGGGACGCACACTTGATGATCATCCCGTTATTTTAAGTCGTTAAATCATTTTTGACCGTTTATGAAAAAGTAAGTTATAGAAACAGATTCGTGAAAAAAATTTGTATTTTTCATTGAGAACGGTTTGAAAAAGGTTGTTTGGATGATTCTCGTTTCAACACGCTATAAGGAGTTGGTCTCTAAAGGAGAAGTTTGTTTTGATCCAGCTCAATTAGTTTTAACAGAGCATTTTGATCATTTATTAAAAAAAATTGAGGAACAAAATGTTTCTCGTCCTTGGTTTTTGGTATTTTTGTCTTTTTTAAAAAGAATACTTAAAAGGAAAAAACAAAATATTGCTCGTGTTGCAAAACAAGGGGCTGAAAATGGATCTTTTCAGGGGCTGTATATTTATGGTGAAGTAGGACGGGGCAAAACCATGCTGATGGATTTGTTCTTTTCTTGTTTGCCGAAAGGTCATAAAAAGCGCGCCCATTTTAATGACTTTATGGCTGATGTGCATGAGCGCATTAATTTGTATCGTCAAGCATCTGGGCATACAAAATCTAAACAGGATAATCCTATTTTAGCTGTTGCTGAAGATCTTGCACGAGAAACAAAGGTGCTTTGTTTTGATGAATTTAGTGTAACAGATATCGCTGATGCTATGGTGTTGGGGCGGCTTATTTCTGCTTTGTTTGATAAAGGAATTTTCTTTATTGCAACTTCAAATGTGGCGCCCGATAACCTTTATTATAACGGTTTAAATCGCGAACTCTTTTTGCCTTTTATTCAAGTTTTGAAAGCATATGTTCGTGTTGTTAATCTTGATGCAAAAACAGATTATCGTCTTGAAAAATCAAATCTACAGCCCGTGTATGTAACACCTTTAGGGAAAAAAGCAGATGAATGCATGGATAAAGCATGGGCACTTGTATTGCAAGGAAATAAGGAGATATCTGATGAGTTTTCTATAAAAGGGCGCCTTATTCCTATTCCGCGTTTTGGTGCGGGATGTGCACGCTTTGATTATCGAGATTTGTGTGTACAGCCTTTGGCCGCGGCTGAGTATTTGGTATTAGGCGAGCGTTATCATACGATTTTTATCGATAATGTACCGGTTATGGATGATACATGTCGCAATGAAACAAAACGGTTTATTTTGCTCATTGATACTCTTTATGAGCGCCACATACGATTATTTATGTCTGCAGCAGCAGATGTGGAGCATTTGTATAAGGGGCATGCGCAGATCACGGAAACATTTGAGTTTCAAAGAACACAGTCACGTCTTTTTGAAATGCAAAGTCACGATTATTTGAAACTTTGGGAAGAACATTTTCTTTTGAAGAAGAAGCATTGATTATACTTTTACCTTTACGTAAACTGTAAAAATAATAACTCTTTGAAATTAAAGATATGCAATAATTCTGTTGTATTTTTTTTAAATTCACTTTATCGATACATCATGATAATTTTCTAATAGTTGTTTGTGCGGAGGGTTATTGTTTTTGTGAAGAGAGAAATTTGTAAATTTCATTGCTTTACTCCTTTTTATGATATTGTTTAAATATGGTTGAAGTCAAAAATATTCAGTATACGGACGCAAATGAGTGTGCGCTGGATTGTCTAAAAGTTAGGAAAAAATAAAATGGCACGAAAAAAAATAGCTCTCATTGGTTCAGGTATGATTGGTGGTACTTTGGCACATATTATTGGGCTTAAAGAGCTTGGTGATGTTATCTTATTTGATATTGCAGAAGGTGTACCACAGGGTAAAGCTCTTGATATTGCTGAGTCTTCACCTGTTGATGGTTTCGATGTTCATTTAAAAGGGGCAAATGCCTATGATGCAATTGAAGGTGCTGATGTTGTTATTGTAACAGCAGGGGTTGCACGGAAACCTGGTATGAGCCGTGATGATCTTTTGGGTGTTAATCTAAAAGTTATGGAACAAGTTGGTGCTGGAATTAAAAAATATGCACCTTCAGCTTTTGTTATTTGTGTTACAAATCCCCTTGATGTAATGGTATGGGCATTGCAGAAATTTTCAGGTCTTCCAGTGCATAAAGTGGTTGGTATGGCTGGTATTCTGGATTCAGCGCGTTTTCGTTACTTTTTATCTGAAGAACTTAAAGTCTCTGTCAAAGATGTGACAGCTTTTGTTTTAGGTGGGCATGGTGATTCAATGGTGCCTTTGGTGCGTTATTCAACAGTTGGTGGTATTTCTTTGCCTGATCTTGTTAAAATGGGTTGGACAACACAGGAAAAAATTGATCAAATTATTCAACGTACCCGTGATGGTGGTGCAGAGATTGTTAGTTTGTTAAAAACAGGTTCTGCTTATTATGCACCAGCAGCTTCTGCTGTTTCTATGGCTGAGGCCTACTTAAAGGATACTAAGCGTGTTATGCCTGTTGCAGCCTATCTTTCAGGGGAATATGGGGTTAATGATACCTATGTTGGGGTACCTGTTGTACTTGGTGCAGGTGGTGTTGAACGAGTCATTGAAATTGATCTTGATAAAGAAGAAAGAGGTGCTTTTGATTATTCAGTAAATGCGGTTAAAAAGCTTTGTGAAGCTTGTATTGCTCTTGTGCCTAGCCTCAAGTAAATTGAACAGGATTTTGTTCATTAAAATTAAAGTATTTAGAATATTATAACTTTAGGACTAATAATAATCCATAAAAGAAAAGGACAAATGCATGAATATCCATGAGTATCAGGCCAAACGTCTGCTTCATGAATATGGAGCACCAATTGCAAATGGTGTCGCTGTTTATTCTGTAGAGCAAGCTGAAAAATGGGCGGAAAAATTACCCGGATCTCTCTATGTGGTTAAAAGTCAGATACACGCTGGTGGTCGTGGTAAGGGTAAGTTTAAAGAACTTGGTCCTGATGCAAAGGGTGGTGTTCGGCTTGCAAAATCTGTTGAAGAAGTTGTTGCAAATGTTCAAGAAATGCTTGGAAAAACTTTGGTAACCAAACAAACTGGTCCAGAGGGTAAGCAGGTCAACCGCCTTTATATTGAAGATGGTGCCGATATTGAACGGGAGCTTTATCTTTCACTTTTGGTTGACCGTAGCGTTGGTCGAATTGCTTTTGTTGTTTCAACAGAAGGTGGAATGGATATTGAAACGGTTGCTGAAGAGACACCAGAAAAAATATTCACGCTTCCCATTGATGCTGTAGAGGGTGTTACTTCTGCTGATAGTGCAAGACTTTGTGATGCGTTGGAACTACAAAGTAGTGCGCGAGAAGATGGTGAAAAGCTTTTTCCGATTCTCTATAAGGCATTTTGTGAAAAAGATATGAGCCTTTTAGAAATCAATCCGCTTATTGTGATGAAAGATGGTCACTTGCGCGTTCTTGATGCAAAAGTTTCTTTTGATAATAATGCTCTGTTTCGTCATCCAGATATTTTAGAATTGCGCGATCTTTCAGAAGAAGATCCAAAGGAAATAGAAGCATCAAAGCATGATCTTGCTTATGTTGCTCTTGAGGGTACGATTGGTTGCATGGTTAATGGTGCTGGGCTTGCTATGGCAACAATGGATATCATTAAGCTTTATGGAGCAGAGCCAGCGAATTTTTTGGATGTTGGTGGTGGAGCATCAAAAGAAAAAGTGACAGCTGCTTTTAAAATTATTACGGCCGATCCGAATGTTAAGGGCATTTTGGTTAACATTTTTGGTGGTATTATGCGTTGTGATGTCATTGCTGAAGGTGTGGTTGCTGCTGTTCGTGAGGTTGGTTTAAAGGTTCCCTTGGTTGTTCGTCTTGAAGGTACTAATGTTGAGCAAGGTAAAGCAATTATCAATGAGAGTGGTTTGAATGTTATTCCTGCTGATGATTTAGATGATGCTGCCCAAAAAATTGTTGCAGCCGTGAAGGGAGCTTAAGTTATGTCGATTCTTGTGAATAAAGAGACAAAAGTTCTCGTTCAAGGGCTTACAGGAAAAACAGGAACATTTCATACAGAACAGGCGCTTGCTTATCATGGTACGCAAATGGTTGGTGGCGTTAATCCTAAAAAGGGTGGAGAAACATGGGAGGGTTCAAAAGGCGAAACTCTTCCTATTTTTGCTAATGTTGCAGAAGCAAAAGAAAAAACAGGCGCGGATGCTTCTGTTATTTATGTTCCTCCTGCAGGGGCTGCGGCAGCTATTATAGAGGCTATTGAAGCTGAAGTTCGTTTAATTATCTGTATTACGGAAGGTATTCCCGTTATGGATATGGTGAAAGTAAAGGCGCGATTAGAAAACTCAAAGTCGCGTCTTGTTGGTCCTAATTGTCCCGGTATTCTTACACCAAATGAATGTAAAATTGGTATTATGCCTGGTTCTATTTTTAGAAAAGGTTCTGTTGGCGTTGTCTCGAGGTCGGGAACTTTAACTTATGAAGCCGTTTTTCAAACGAGTCAGGAAGGTCTCGGGCAAACAACTGCTATAGGGATTGGTGGCGATCCTGTTAAGGGTACTGAATTTATTGATGTGTTGGAAATGTTTTTAGCGGATGATGAAACCGAGTCTATTGTTATGATTGGTGAGATTGGTGGTTCTGCTGAAGAAGAAGCAGCACAGTTTCTGCAAGATGAAGCAAGAAAAGGTCGTAAAAAGCCAGTTGTTGGCTTTATTGCTGGCCGTACGGCTCCTCCAGGACGCACAATGGGACATGCTGGTGCTGTTATTTCTGGTGGTAAAGGTGGAGCAGAAGATAAAATTGCGGCAATGGAATCAGCAGGGATTCGTGTGTCTTCTTCGCCATCACAGATAGGTAAGACTTTGATGTCAGTTTTGAAAGGCTAAAAGAAAGTTTCACCTGAATAAGAAAAGGTTCTTAGATTCAGGTGAAAAAGCTTGAGTATAAATAAGGTAAAACTTTTTTGAATGTTCGATCACTGCTTGTTTGTAAGCATTTAAAGATCAAAAAGAGATATGAGATATAAGGAGACGGAATAAATGTTCCGGAGAAGTATATGGCAAGGCAGGACGAAATAAATAGCCTTTTTGCACAGACATCATTTCTTTATGGTGGGAATGCGGATTATATAGATCAACTTTATGCTCAATATGAAAAAGATCCTACCAGTGTTGATTCACAGTGGCGTGCTTTTTTTGAAGGACTTCATGATAACAAAGAAGATGTTCTTAAAAATGCTGAAGGAGCAACATGGCAGCGTGATCATTGGCCATTAAAAGCAGAGGGTGAATTGATTTCTGCTCTTGATGGTGATTGGTCTTCTCTTGAAAAATATTTTGGCGATAAATTAAAGGAAAAAGCAATAACAGGTGTTGCACAAAAGGGAAAAACTTCCAGTGAACAAGATATTATTCGTGCAACACGTGATTCTGTTCATGCAATTATGATGATTCGTGCGTTTCGAGAACGGGGACATCTTCATGCACAACTTGACCCTCTTCAATTGGCCGAAAAACAAGAAGATTATAAAGAACTTTCTCCAGAAGCTTATGGTTTTACTCCAGCTGATTACGAGCGTCCCATTTTTATTGATAATGTTTTAGGGTTGGAATATGCAACTATTCCGCAAATGCTTGAGATTCTCAATCGTACCTATTGTTCAACAATCGGTGTGGAATATATGCATGTTTCTGATCCGGTTCAGAAAGTATGGCTTCAAGAACGCATTGAAGGGCGAGATAAAAAAAATTCTTTCACACAACAAGACAAGAAAGCTATTCTGAATAAGCTTATTCAGGCAGAGGGATTCGAACAGTTTTTAGACACTAAATATAAAGGTACAAAGCGTTTTGGACTCGATGGTGGTGAGGCGCTGATTCCCGCTCTTGAACAGATTATCAAATGTGGTAGTGCTTTGGGGGTTAGGGAAGTTATTTTAGGAATGGCACATCGTGGTCGTTTAAATGTTCTTTCACAAGTTCTTGCCAAACCGCATAGGGCTATTTTTCATGAATTCAAAGGGGGATCTTACAAGCCTGATGATGTGGAGGGATCCGGTGATGTCAAATATCATTTGGGAACTACCGCTGATCTGGACTTTGATGGTAAAAAAGTTCATTTATCGCTGTTGGCCAATCCATCTCATCTTGAGATTGTTGATCCGGTTGTTATGGGAAAAGCACGTGCTAAACAAGATCAACTTATGGGACCTGCGCATACTGATTTACTCCCATTAAGTGAGCGTTCAAAAGTGATGCCATTGCTTATTCATGGTGATGCTGCTTTTGCAGGACAAGGCGTTATCCAAGAAACTTTTGGTCTTTCAGGTCTTAAAGGTTATCGTGTTGCGGGCTCACTTCATGTTATTATCAATAACCAGATTGGTTTTACAACATCCCCACGTTTTTCACGTTCTTCGCCTTATCCATCAGATGTCGCAAAAATGATTGACGCACCAATTTTCCATGTGAATGGTGATG
Source organism: Bartonella sp. AP40SXNS (assembly GCF_042195825.1). Classification (NCBI taxonomy): domain Bacteria; kingdom Pseudomonadati; phylum Pseudomonadota; class Alphaproteobacteria; order Hyphomicrobiales; family Bartonellaceae; genus Bartonella; species Bartonella sp. AP40SXNS. Next base: position 96,892 of record NZ_JBHIPB010000001.1, on the reverse strand, counting down.
ATCCTGAGGCAGTTGTTTTTGTTGCCAAAATAGCAACAGAGTTTCGCCAAATTTTTCATAAACCAGTGGTTATTGATATGTTTTGTTATCGCCGTTATGGGCATAATGAAGGTGATGAACCTTCCTTTACGCAGCCGCTTATGTATAAAGCAATACGTAATCATAAAACAACACTTCAACTTTATAGTGACCAATTGGTAGAAGAAGGAATGGTTACTTCAGAAGAGATTGAGCAACAAAAAAAATTATGGCGCGATAAGCTTGAAGGTGAACTTGAAGCAAGTGCTTCTTACAAACCTAATAAGGCTGATTGGCTTGATGGAAGCTGGACGGGACTCAAGGCTTTTAGTAGTTCTGATGAGCAGCATTCTAGAACAACTGGTGTTGAATTAAAAACTTTAAAGGAAATTGGTCAGAAAATTGTTGAAATTCCAGCAGATTTTCACGTTCACAAAACCATTCAACGTTTTTTAAATAATCGTGCTAAAATTTTTGAAACCGGTGAGGGTGTTGACTGGGCAACTGCTGAAGCTTTAGCTTTTGGTTCACTTTGTTTGGAAGGAGCACCGGTTCGTCTTTCCGGTGAAGATGTTGAGCGAGGAACTTTTTCACAACGTCATTCAGTTCTTTATGACCAAGAAAATGAGGCGCGTTATATTCCTTTGAATCATTTACAAAAGGGGCAAGCACTTTATGACGTTGTTAATTCTATGCTTTCTGAAGAAGCTGTTCTTGGTTTTGAATATGGATATTCTCTTGCTGAACCACGAGGATTAACACTTTGGGAAGCACAATTTGGTGATTTTTCTAATGGTGCACAGGTCATTTTTGATCAATTTATTTCATCCGCAGAGCGTAAGTGGCTTCGTATGTCTGGTCTTGTGTGTTTATTGCCTCATGGTTTTGAAGGGCAAGGGCCGGAGCATTCTTCTGCACGTTTAGAACGGTTTCTTCAACTTTGTGCGGAAGATAATATGCAGGTTGCTAATTGTACAACCCCTGCAAATTATTTTCATATTTTGCGTCGACAAATTAAGCGTGATTTCCGTAAGCCATTGATTTTGATGACACCGAAATCACTTTTACGTCATAAGCGAGCTGTTTCTCTTCTCAATGAAATGGGGCCAGAAACAAGTTTTTGTCGTGTGTTACTTGATGATGCAGAATGTCTCAAAGATTCTGTCATTAAGTTGCAAAAAGATAATAAGATTCGCCGTGTCGTTCTTTGTACTGGTAAGGTTTATTACGACCTTTATGAAGAACGTGAAAAAAAGGGTATTGATGATGTTTATCTCCTTCGTATTGAACAGCTTTATCCTTTCCCTGCAAAAGTTTTGGTGAATGTGTTGTCGCGCTTTTTGCAGGCGGAAGTTTTTTGGTGCCAAGAGGAACCAAAAAACATGGGGGCTTGGTCATTTATTGAGCCTTATTTGGAATGGGTTTTGACGCATATTAATGCGCAATATTCACGTGCTCGTTATGCAGGACGTCCTGCGAGTGCGTCACCGGCCTCTGGGTTAATGGTGAAACACCTTGAACAACTGGCTGCGTTTCTTAAAGACGCGTTAGGTTCTTAATTTATTACTACTCTGATGTATGGAAAAATATTATGACTACTGAAATTCGTGTTCCTACTTTGGGCGAATCGGTTACCGAAGCAACGGTTGGCAAATGGTTTAAAAAACTTGGCGAAGCTGTCGCTATGGATGAGCCTTTGGTTGAATTAGAAACTGATAAGGTAACCGTTGAAGTTCCTTCTCCTGTTGCTGGGAAATTATCTGAAATCATTGCAAAAGAAGGCGATACGGTTGAAGTAAATGCTCTTTTAGGAGTGGTGAAAGCTGGCGAAGCTGGTGTCTCCCAATCATTTTCGTCTTCTGCTGCACCTGTTCCAGTTGCTTCATCTGAATCGGAGAAGCCTGCTTTGAGCAGTGCAATGCCTCCTTCTCCTTCAGCAGCAAAATTGATGGCTGAAAATAATGTTGCAAAAAGCGATATTTCAGGTTCTGGAAAACGCGGACAAATTCTTAAAGAAGATGTTCTTGGTGGATTAAAACAAAGTACAAATGCTCCTACACCCTCTTCTTCTGCGACGAGTTCTTCGGCAACTCCTGTCCAAGAAACACGTGAAGAGCGGGTTCGTATGACGAAATTGCGTCAAACAATTGCTCGCCGTCTTAAAGATGCACAAAATGTAGCAGCAATGTTAACCACATTTAATGAGGTTGATATGTCAGCGGTGATGGATTTGCGCAAGCGGTATAAGGATCTTTTTGAAAAGAAACATGGTGTTAAGCTTGGTTTTATGGGGTTTTTTACTAAGGCTGTTTGTCATGCATTAAAAGAACTTCCTGCTGTTAATGCAGAGATTGATGGGACAGATATTGTTTACAAAAACTATGTCAATGTTGGAATTGCTGTTGGAACGGATAAAGGACTTGTTGTCCCAGTGGTGCGAGATGCAGATCAAATGTCATTGGCAGAGATTGAAAAAGAGATTGGTCGTTTGGGGCGTCTTGCGCGTGATGGAAAATTAGCCGTTTCTGATATGCAGGGCGGAACTTTTACCATTACCAATGGTGGTGTGTATGGATCGTTGATGTCAACACCGATTTTGAATGCACCACAATCTGGTATTTTGGGAATGCATGCGATTAAAGAGCGAGCAATGGTTGTTGAGGGTCAAGTTGTGATCCGCCCCATGATGTATTTAGCGCTTTCTTATGATCACCGTATTGTGGATGGGCAAGAAGCTGTGACTTTCCTTGTGCGTGTTAAGGAAAGCTTAGAAGATCCGGAACGCCTTGTTCTTGATTTGTAAAATACAGTTTTCAGGATGAAAGGAGAAACGGATGTCTTATGATGTGGCTGTGATCGGAGCGGGTCCAGGTGGTTATGTAGCAGCAATAAAGGCGGCGCAACTGGGACTTAAAGTAGCAATTATTGAAAAGCGTACAACATTAGGAGGAACATGTCTCAACGTTGGTTGTATTCCTTCTAAAGCGTTGTTGCATGCTTCAGAAGTGTTTTCTGAAACCCAACATGGTTTTGAAACGCTTGGTATTTCTATTGGTAAATCTAAGCTTAATCTTGAACAAATGATGGTTCATAAGAAAGCTGTGGTGACGGCCAATACGAGTGGTGTTTCTTTTTTGATGAAAAAAAATAAAGTTGATACTTTTTTTGGGACAGCCAAAATTTTGAGTGCGGGTCATGTGGAAGTTGTTGCCAGAGATGGTAATAAACAAACAATTGAAACAAAAAATATTATTATTGCTACCGGTTCAGAGAGTTCAGGCATTCCAGGAGTGAATGTTGAAATTGATGAAAAGACTATTGTTTCTTCTACGGGAGCTCTTTCACTTGAAAAAGTACCAACGCATATGATTGTCGTGGGTGCTGGTGTCATTGGTTCAGAACTTGGATCAGTTTGGAGCCGTTTAGGTGCTAAGGTGACCATTATTGAGTATCTTAATAAAGTTTTGGGCTCAATGGATGGTGAAGTTTCACGGCAATTTCAGAAGTTAATGGAAAAACAGGGGATTGAATATAAAACGGGTGCAAAGGTAACAGCTGTTACACAATCTGGCTCAACTGCTCAGGTGAGCTTTGAATCTGTCAAAGGTGGTGAATCTGAAACTTTAGAGGCTGATGTTGTGCTTATTGCTACTGGACGTTCTCCTTATACAGAGGGGCTTGGCTTACAAGAGGTTGGTATTCAGTTAGATGAACGCGGATTTATTGCAATTGATGCTCATTGGCAGACGAATGTTCCAGGAATTTATGCGATTGGTGATGTTGTAAAAGGACCAATGCTAGCACATAAAGCAGAGGAAGAAGGCGTTGCTGTGGCAGAAATTTTGGCAGGTCAAAAAGGGCATGTTAATTTTGATGTTATTCCTAGTGTTGTTTATACACAGCCGGAAATTGCGAGTGTAGGAAGGACAGAAGAAGAGCTAAAAACTGCTGGCATTGAATATAATGTTGGCAAATTTCCTTTTATGGCCAATGGTCGTGCACGTGCAATGCAAAAGAGTGATGGGTTTGTTAAAATCCTTTCTGATAAAAAAACAGATCGGGTATTAGGGGGGCATATTCTTGGATTTGGTGCTGGTGAAATGATCCATGAAATTGCAGTTTTAATGGAATTTGGTGGTTCATCAGAAGATCTGGGACGTTGTTGCCATGCACATCCTACCTTATCAGAAGCTGTGCGTGAGGCAGCTTTGGCAACATTTGCTAAACCACTTCATATTTAAAAAGCTTTTAAAAAGTAAATTTTAAAAGGTACGGGGGGCAGAAAATATTTGTGAAGCATGCAACAACATTTTAAAACTTTAAAAAAGAATATAACCAATTGTATTGAAGTGTTCCGTTTGTTGTATGCTTTTCGATAATTACTGTTTTAGATATCTGTTGTGCAGTTTTGATTGATTATTCTGTTGTGCACTATCGTTTAGAGAGGTGGTGTTTAGTCTATGTAAAGTTTTATATATGGGGTAGTTTTTATACTGTTATAAAATATTTAAGATAGGATTCTGAGCCTATCTGCGTGCTTTGTGTTAAGAAAACATCTCTCAAAATGCCCAAATCTACTTCGCAATGGTGCTCGTGAATGGTATAGCTGTAAAGTTTCTCTTGAAATATATGAAATTCATTCAAACTGTTATAAGACCTATTGTGCACCATCATCTTTATGTTTAGTAAAAGTACACGCTGACATTGATAATACACTTTTTCAGTTCTCAATATTGCTAAAGCTTTTTATTATTTGAGAGTTTTCATAAGAGAATTTTTATTCTGTTCTTTTATCATTTTACCTCACACGCTCGCTTTGTTTGTGATGTGCAGAAAAAAGATTTTAATTGCTTCAATGTGAGAGAGTTTGTGATTAAGAGAATTTTACAGTATTCAGCGTTATGAATCAACATGTTATATATGATGATGAATCATATGAAAAGGGAAGCCAAGAGGAATTCATTCACCCGAAGAAATTGAATTGTTTAATGATTGGTATAGGTTAAGGATCTTTGTCATTTAAGATGAAGAAGGGAGGAATTGAATATTCTACAAAATACCGCTCTTCTTTAAAAGAGCGGTATTTTTATATCTTTTGTTTATGACACTATCTTTTTGATGATAATGACAAGTTATACAGTGTGATTAAATTAGTTTTTTCTTCTCTGTTTTTCTTGATCATTGCTCGCTATGTCTTAAAAAGATGCTATGTCTCTTCTTTACGGTTGTTAAGAAATCGCAATGTTGCCAAAACATAACGAATAGCTAAAATTTTTTTGAAAACCATAATTACACGAGAATATTAAGTTTGTTTTCATTGGGCAGTTTTATGATAACTTAAAAAATTAAGCATATGCTTTCTATAGGTATTAAAATTGTAATTTTTTATCCTCTTGTTGTTCTCTTATAAAAGTGGGAAGCCCCATATGATCAAGATATTTAAGGAAAGGGTGGGGTGGTAACTCTTCCACATTGACCATAGTTTTAACATCCCATTCACCTGTGGCAATAAGAAGAGCTGTTGCGGCTGCTGGTACACCAGCCGTATAGGAAATGCCTTGTGCCCCAGTTTCATGAAAAGCTTGTTTGTGATCGGCTATATTATAGATAAAAATTTCTCTCGGTTTTCCATCTTTTTCGCCTTTAATAAGATCTCCAATACAGGTTTTTCCTGTGTAGTCTGGGGCGAGAGAGGAAGGGTCGGGTAAGACGGCCTTTACGACTTTCAAGGGAACGACTTCTTGTCCTTCTGCTGTCTTAATGGGCTGTTCAGATAAGAGACCAAGATTTTTTAGAACCGTAAAAACAGTGATATAACGATCACCAAATCCCATCCAGAAACGGACATTCTCTACATCAAGATTTTTGGAAAGTGAATGAATTTCATCATGTCCTGTCATATAGGCTTTTTGTTTTCCCACAACGGGAAGATCCCATTCATGGCTGACTTCAAACATTTTATTGGAAGTCCATTTTTTATTTTGCCACGACCATACTTGTCCTGTAAATTCACGGAAGTTAATTTCTGGATCAAAATTTGTAGCAAACCAACGTCCATGATTTCCGGCATTAATATCAATAATATCAATATCTGTGATTTTATCAAAATAATCATCGCGCGCTAATGCTGCATAAGCATTCACTACACCTGGGTCAAAACCTGCTCCTAAAATAGCGGTTATACCAGCTTTTTCACATTCTGGACGCCGAGGCCATTCATAATTTCCATACCAAGGAGGTGTTTCACAAATTTTCAATGGGTCTTCATGAATTGCGGTATCGATATAAGCGCATTTGGTTTCAATACAAGCTGAAAGAACAGACATATTAAGAAAAGCAGAACCAACATTAATGACAATTTCGCATTTGGTCTTTTGGATGAGCTTTATAGTTTCTTCTACATTCATGGCATTGAGCGAATAGCTTTTGAGAACACCTTGCTCTTTCATTGTGTTTTTTTCTTTAATAGAAGAAATGATGGCTTCACATTTTTTGAGTGTTCGTGAAGCAATATGAATTTCACCAAGAATATCATTGTTTTGAGCACATTTGTGTGCAACAACTTGTGCAACACCTCCAGCACCAATAATGAGAACATTTTTTTTCATTGTAGGTCCATCTCCCTTTTTAATACTGTTGTATGACGTTTTTATGGTTGGTCTTTATGAAAGGCTTTCCTGATAGTCGTTATAGCTGAATTGGCGTTGAAGTATTAATGTACCATCGCACTCTTTGAGAACAATAGCAGGCATTGTAACGCCATTAAACCAGTTTTTCTTGACCATTGTATACCCTGCTGCATCCTGAAAAGACAGTCTATCGCCTATTTTAAGAGGTTTTTGAAATTGAAATGTTCCAAAAATATCGCCGGCGAGACAAGATTTTCCACAAATCATAATTTCGTGTGGTCCTTGATTGGGTTCTAATTTAGCATTTTCACGATAAATGAGAAGATCGAGCATATGTGCTTCAATTGAGCTATCAACGATGGCTAGATTCTTTTCATTATACAATGTGTCAAGAACACTGACTTCTAATGTGGTACTTTGGGTAATAGCAGCTTCTCCTGGTTCTAGGAAAAGAGTGACACCATGGGTTTCAGAAAATTGTTTTAAGCGTTTTGCGAAAGCTTCTAGAGGGTAATTCTCAGCCGTAAAATGGATTCCGCCGCCAAGGCTTATCCAGTCAACAGCAGAAAAAAGTTCTGCAAATTTTTCTTCCATATATCCAAGCATTTGGTTAAAAAGATTAAAGTCAGCATTTTCACAATTGTTATGGATCATCAATCCGTTGATAAGAGGCAGAACTTCTTTAATAGCGCTTTGGTTTGTTTCTCCTAAGCGGCTAAAAGGGCGGGATGGATTGGCAAGATCAAAATTTGATGCACTGATTCCTGGGTTTAACCTTAAACCTCTTTGAATGGTTTTTGTTGCATCAGAAAAGCGTTGGAGCTGTTGGATGGAATTAAAGATGATTTTATCTGCATAACCACAGGCTTCATCAATTTCATTATCTGCCCAAGCCACTGAATAAGCATGGGTTTCTTTGCCAAATTTTTCTCTTCCTAAACGTAGTTCATAAAGGGATGATGATGTGGTTCCATCCATGAACTCAGACATTAAATCAAAAACACTCCATGTGGCAAAACATTTTAAAGCAAGTAAAATTTTAGCTCTGGACATTTCCCGTAAACGAGAAATTGTTTGCATATTTTTGATGAGTTTCGATTTGTCTATAAGATAATAGGGGGTTTTTATCATCATTTATTCATTCTTTTTTGAAGGATCTTATTGCCAAGATCAACGTTTAGTACAAAGAGTAACAGAATGTCTCAAGAAAAAAGAGTCTTAAGAAAAGAATCTGTTTCTGTCTAGCAAGAGAAAGGCTTTCTGTAATTACTGTTGTTTATTATGTTGAGTTTTTTGTTATGAGTATGAAAAAAAAATTATATTATGCTTTAGCTTTTGTATTTGTTAGCAGTTTTTTCATTATAACAACCACTTTTGTTAATTGGGGGCAAAATAGAAGTGACGCTAAAGCCAAATTGGTTAGTCAGACTTCTGTCCTAGATAGTTCGGTGCCTCTGATTTTTACGGGGCGTAGAGAGCTTAATGGTTTCAAAGGTTATCGTCATTATCGGCGTGGTTATCGTAAATACAGTGATAATTGGTGGTATCCTGAAATGGCATTTGTTACATCACTACACTTAAGCACAAAAGGCGCATCATTAAAAGTTGTACCAGATGCTAAAAAAGTGTTTTTAACGTCTTCTTCGGAAAAATTAGAAAAAAAAGAGCCATGGATGCTTAAACAACACATTGAATCTTGCCGTGTACGTTATCGCTCTTATAATAAAAATGATAATAGTTTTCAGCCTTTTCATGGGGGGCGTAGGCAGTGTCTATCACGCTTTTTTAAAGGATAGAAATTAAATAAAATTTTAATTGCTTCTTGTCGTGAGCGTTATTGTTCTTACAATAAAGAGAAGACTTGTGTGGTGCGCAGTATTTTCATGCAAGCATTGTTTTTTTTAAATTTAAATGCTTTTAAGTTTTATTAAATCTTATTATCATTAAGTGTAGAATGGGGGGTGAGAATATAAGTTTTTGTTTTGTCGATGACAAAATATTAAGGTAAAATGGAGTTTAAAGAATGACAACACGGGAAGCAATGTTGGTATTGCTCGTTTTGCTTCCCTTTGGTGGAAGTGCTGTCATTGGCTTTTTTCGTTCGACAGCAAAAAATAATGAAGCTTGGTTTGCTGGGGTTGTCGCACTTTTCTGTCTTATTTTTACAATAATGCTTTATCCGGAAGTTCGTGGAAACCACATAGTGCGTTTAGATATTTCTTGGCTTCCAGAATGGGGAAGCAATTTGATTCTCCGCATAGATGGTTTGTCGTGGCTTTTTTGCTTGCTTATTACAGGGATTGGGCTGCTTGTTGTCATTTATTCACGTTATTACATAGATCCAGCGGATTCTGTACCGCGTTTTTTTTCCTTTTTTTTGGCCTTTATGGGATCAATGATAGGAATAGTTTTATCAGGTAATCTCGTCTTTTTGGTTGTTTTCTGGGAACTCACCAGTATTTTTTCTTTTTTGCTGATCGGCTATTGGTACCATAATGCAAGTGCGCGTGAGGGTGCGCGTATGGCTCTAACGATCACAGGTTTTGGCGGCTTTGCTCTTTTTATTGGCGTTTTATTGATTGGGTATACTGTTGGCAGTTTTGATTTGGATAAGGTGCTACAGTCTGGAGATATGATCCGGTTAAGTTCTCTTTATAGTCCTATCCTTATTTGTATTTTATTGGGAGGGTTAACAAAAAGCGCGCAATTTCCTTTTCATTTTTGGCTACCCAACGCGATGGCTGCTCCAACCCCCGTATCGGCTTATTTGCATTCGGCAACAATGGTAAAAGCGGGATTGTTTTTGCTCGTTCGTTTATGGCCTGTGCTCTCTGGAACAGAATCTTGGTTTTGGCTGGTTGGCTTTTCAGGACTCTCAACTCTTCTTCTAGGTGCCTATTTTTCCATGTTTCAGCAAGACTTGAAAGGACTGCTTGCTTACTCGACTATTAGTCATCTTGGATTAATTACAACACTTTTAAGTCTTGGTAGTCCACTTGCATGTGTTGCGGCGATCTTTCATATGGCCAATCATGCTACTTTTAAAGCTTCTTTATTTATGGCTGCTGGCATTATTGATCACGAGACGGGAACACGTGATATGCGTAAACTGTCAGGGCTTTATCGTTCTATGCCTATTACAGCAACTCTTGCTTTAGTTGCGAGTGCAGCGATGGCTGGGGTTCCTTTGTTGAATGGTTTTTTATCGAAAGAGATGTTTTTTGCTGAAGCTGTTGAAACGCATATGGAATCATGGCTCGATTGGATTGCACCTTATGTGGCAACGCTGGCCAGTCTGTTTAGTGTGACCTATTCTATACGCTTTATTCATGGCGTTTTTTTAGGATCAAAGCCTGACAATTTGCCCAAGACTCCCCATGAACCACCGCATTTCATGCGTTTACCAATGGAGCTTTTGGTGTTTATTTGTTTAGCGGTTGGTATTTTTCCTAATTTAACAATAGGACCTATTTTAGATAATGCGGTCGTGTCTGTTTTAGGACCAATGACAATTCCTTATAGTTTGGCTGTTTGGCATGGGTTTAACACTCCATTAGTGATGAGCTTTGTTGCATTATTAGGGGGCGGATTGCTCTATGCTGTTGGGCATCGTTATTTTTTATCCTGTGATGATGGGGCTCCTTTTTTCCGTCACTTAAAAGGGCCGCGTATTTTTGAACGCATTCTCGTAATTATTTCTTGGAAATGGGCACGTGCGGTGGAGTCTGCTTTGTCAACACGCCGTTTGCAGATCCAATTGCATTGGATTTTTTGGGTCTGTTTTGCCTTTGTTGGTCTTTTACTTTGGTGCGATGGTTTCATTCCAGTGGGGACATTACCGCTTTTTCCACTTGATATTCCTTTTCTCGCTCTTTGGCTGGTTGGCGGATTATGTGCGCTTTTAGTGGCTTGGCGAGCAAAGTTTCATCGTCTTGCTTCACTTATGCTTTTAGGGGGAGCTGGTTTGATGACTTGTACAACCTTTTTATGGCTTTCTGCTCCTGATTTAGCAATAACACAATTGGTTGTTGAGGTTGTTACAGTCGTTTTATTATTGCTTGGTTTACGGTGGTTGCCTAAACGTTTGCATGACCCTGGGCCAGCTGCTGTTCATTTTTGGGTTCGCTTGCGTCGTTTCCGTGATTTCATCATATCCCTTGTAGGAGGTGCTGGTGTAGCATGGCTTTCTTTTGCAGTGATGACACGTCCTCAAGGTACGACGATTTCTGATTTTTTTCTAACACATGCTTACTCAGATGCTGGTGGTCGCAATGTTGTGAATGTGTTATTGGTTGATTTCCGTGGTTTTGATACCATGGGAGAAATTGTGGTTTTGGGTGTTGTTTCCCTTACTGTTTTTGCACTCTTACGACGTTTTCGTCCTGCGCCTGAGAGTATTGATGCGCCTTTTCAACAACGTATCCAGAAAGCCTTTGATATAGCACAGCCTAATCGAAATGTGGGAGATACAGTATTGAATTATTTAGCTGTTCCTGCTGTTATTATGGGTTGGCTCTTTCCGATTATTATCGCTTTTGCTATTTATTTATTCATGCGAGGGCATGATCTGCCAGGAGGTGGATTTGTCGGTGGTATTACTTTGGCTATAGGATTTATTTTACAATATCTTGCACGCGATATTCGGTGGGTGGAAACGCATTTGAGAGTTTTACCTTTGCGTTGGATAGGCTTTGGTTTATTATTGTCAGTCGTAACGGGGATGGGCTCTTGGTTTTTTGGATATCCTTTTTTAACATCCTTTTTTCGATATATTCATCTTCCGTTAATTGGGAAAGTTCCCATGGCATCTGCTTTTTTGTTTGATTTTGGTGTGCTTTCTCTTGTGTTAGGAGCAACTGTTCTCATTTTAATTGCACTTGCACACCAGTCAATTCGGAGTTACCGAATCGGTAAGAAACCTATTTTAAAAGAGAAGGAAAATTAATGGAAATTGTTCTTTCTTTGGGTATCGGTGTTTTTGTCGGATCAGGTATTTGGCTTGTTTTGCGTCCACGTACTTTTCAAGTCATTCTTGGTTTGTCCTTGATCTCCTATGGTGTTAATCTTTTTATATTTTCAATGAGTAGACCGCGTAGTAATGCTGCTCCAATTGTTGATTCTACCACTGTTATTAATCCAGCTAATTATGTCGATCCTCTCCCACAAGCCTTGGTTTTAACTGCGATTGTGATTGGTTTTGCAACAACAGCTTTATTTTTAGTTATCTTGTTGGTTTCACGTGGTTTAACGGGTTCTGATCACGTTGATGGACGTGAGGTGCAATAATGGAAATAGGAGTGCATCATCTCCTTATTTTGCCTATTCTTTTGCCGTTAATCACTGGAGCACTTCTTCTTTTTTATGATGAACGTCGTGCAAAACTTAAATCATTCATCAGTCTTTCTTCTGCGGGATTGTTGGTTGTTACTGCCATTTTATTGATTATACATACTCTTGAAATAGCACCGGCTTGCGATGTTTATCGACTTGGTAATTGGCCGTCTTCTTTTGGAATTGTTTTAGTCCTTGATCGCTTAAGCGCTATGATGCTTTTACTTTCCAGCTTGTTGGTGACTAGCGTGTTGGTTTTTGCGCGGGCTCATTGGTACAAAGCTGGCTCTCATTTTCAGTCACTAATGCAATTTTTTATGGTGGGGATAAATGGTGCTTTTTTGACTGGCGATTTATTTAATTTATTTGTGTTTTTTGAAGTTATGTTAACGGCTTCCTATGGGCTTGCTTTGCATGGTTCTGGTCAGACACGCGTGCGTGCAGGGTTGCATTATGTTGTGGTTAATCTTGTTGCTTCATTATTTTTTTTAGTTGGTATAGCGCTCATTTATGGAGTCGTTGGTACTCTTAATATGGCCGATTTGGCTGTTAAAATAAAATATATATCTTCTACAGATATTGTTTTGTTCGAAATAGGTGTTGCACTTTTAGGTATTGCTTTTTTGCTTAAAGCGGGTATGTGGCCGCTTAATTTTTGGTTGGTGCCAGCTTACAGTGCAGCAGCAGCGCCTGTTGGAGCTTCTTTTGCACTTTTGAGCAAGGTTGGTATTTATATTATTTTACGTTTAACGTTGCTATGGTTTGGTCCTGAAAGTGAATATTTTAACCATTTTGGTCATACAGTTTTGTTTTATGGTGGGCTTGCCACTATGATTATTGGTTTTATTGGAGTATTGGCGAGCCAAGTTTTGGTGCGTTTGGCAGCTTATAGCGTTCTTGTCTCTTCTGGCACATTGTTGGCTGCGATCGGGATAGGCAATGCAGCACTGACAGCAGGCGCACTTTTTTATATTGTTTCTTCAACTTTAGCACTGGGAGCTTTTTTTCTTTTGGTAGAGTTGGTTGAACGCTGTCAAGATGTGGCTGCTAATGTTCTTGCTGTCACAATGGAGGTGTATGGTGACGATGAAGAGGAGGAAGAAGATGAAGTTGGCATCTATTTTCCAGTAACCTTGGCAATTCTTGGAGCTTGTTTTGGTATCTGTGCCATTTTGATTATTGGATTGCCGCCTTTTTCTGGTTTTGTTGCTAAATTTATGATGTTCATGGCAATTTTAAATCACAGTAGAGAGGATTTTTCTGCCTCTCTACCGGTTTACCAAGATTGGCTTTTTGTAGTTTTTGTCACTCTCTCTGGTTTTGCGGCTTTGATTGCATTGACACGAACGGGTATCCGAACTTTTTGGGTTTCTCTTGAAGGGCGTATTCCCCGTGTGCAAGTGATAGAATTTGCGCCTATTGCCGCTCTCCTTGCTTTGTGTTTTCTTATAACAATTGTAGCCAGTCCTGTTAGTCATTATATGTCTGAAACTGCTAAGACTTTGTATGAACCTCAAAACTATATTAGGAGCGTTTTAACGGATTTTTCTCTCGAAAATAGGGAGGTGAGTAAATGAATCGTTTTTGTCCTTCCCCTTTTTTCAGTGGTGTCATTGTCCTTATGTGGCTTATTTTAAATGGTTTTAGTTTAGGGCAATTGCTTTTAGGGATTTTAACCGCTTTGTTTTGTGGTTGGATGATACGGCTTCTGGAGCTGGAGAAGGCTGTTATTAAAAGCTGGAGTGCGGTTTTTCGTCTCGTTTTTCGAGTATTTATAGATTCTATATTCTCAAATGTTTCGGTGGCTTGGTCTGTTTTAACAAAAAGGTCTCGAGAGCAGAAATCTGGTTTTATTGTAGTACCTCTTCTGCTTCATAATCGCACTGCTTTGGCTATTTTAGCATGCATCCTTTCGGCAACCCCTGGAACTGCTTGGGTTGCCTATAATAGTAAAAAGGGTGAACTTTTGCTTCATGTCTTAAATTTAAAAAATGGATATGATTACAAACAGTTGATCAAACAACGGTATGAGCAATTGCTTTTGGAGATTTTTTTATGAGTATGGTGATTCTTTATTGGGGACTTTTCTTTTCACAGTTTTTTTTAAGTTTAGCGGTGATTTTTGCGCTGTTTCGGTTGATTCGTGGTCCACGGGCGCAGGATAGAATTGTTGGTTTGGATGCCCTTTATATAACCACTATTCTTTTGTTTCTTACATTCGATATTCGTTCAGGAACAACCACTTATTTTGTCGCAGCTCTCATTATTGGATTGTTGGGATCTGTCTCAAGCATCGCTTTGGCGAAATTTCTTATGCGGGGGGAGATTATTGAATGAAAGATGATATATCGCTTTTGGTTGCTATTGCTATCACAGTTTTCTTAATATTAGGGTCTGGATTGACATTGATCGCAACGATAGGTTTGGTGCGTTTTTCCAATTTTTATAAGCGTTTGCATATGCTTTCAGTATGTACGAGTTGGGGCGTTGGTAGTATTCTTATTTCTTCATTTCTTTATTCAATATTTGTGGACCATTATTTTGTTTTTCATGAAGTTTTGCTGATGTTTTTTTTGTTTTTAACAGCACCGGTAGCTTCTATGTTGCTTTCACATACAGCAGCTTATCGACATCATTCAGAAGAACAGTCAGAAAAACCGCTGGCTCTTTTATTACACCAGACGGAGGAAAAGTTACCCACGTCAGAAGGAACATCAAGAGATGAGAGCCAGCGCGGTTCTTGAAATCTTCTTTATTCTGTGCTTTTTTCTTCTACACAGTGGATGGGTTTTTCTTCTTTTGGATCATTAATAAGATCGTAAAATATGGCTTCATTTTTAGTTATCCACCAAATGTATTGACCACCCACATATTTTCCTCCAGAAGCGGCAATTACATTAGAACCAACGATGCGCTTACCGTTCCATTTTAAATCAACAAGTGCAATATTGCCAGCATTATGATAAGTTGCCTCAACATGCTCTTTACTTGTTCCCATGTCGCATTGATAGGAGACGGTCTCTGTTGTTGGTTCTGGATCATCTGGTACTTCAATGACTAAAGAACTTGCTAATGCATTAATTGAACCGAGGAGTAAAACACTTAAAGTAATGAAAAATTGTTTAGTAAAAGAAATTTTTTTCATAATATTTCCCGTATTATTTAAAATAATAATGTTGACTCATCTTTACAGAGGATAGGTTTTTTTTCTTCTGGATCCTGAGCAAGGTCATAAAGCGTGACTTCTTTGTTCTTCTCCCACCAGATATACTGAGCTCCTGCAAATTTTGCTCCTGTTGCCGCGATGACATTAGCAGCAATGACACGGTTACCGTTCCATTTGAAATCAACCAACGAAATATTGTCAGCATTAAGATAGACTGCCTCTACGCGCTCTTTACCTGTTCCAGTATCACATTGATAGGTAATGGTCTCTGTTTTGGGCTCTGGATTGTCTGGTACTTCAATGATTAAAGAACCAGCTAAGCTATTGTTTGAGCTGAAGAGTGATAAACTTAAAGCGGTGAAAAATCCTAAAATGTGCAAAGTTTTTTTCATGATGCTTCCCTATATTCCTAATATTGTGCACAAAGAATAATTTGACTGATACGATGGTGTCTACGGCAGGATTCGAACCTGCGACCCCAGGATTCATACCACTTCGATTTTCACCGCCAGCCTTATCGGCTGTTTGTGGTCTGGACTGTCTCTTCACCTTGAAGCTTTTGCTCTTTAGGTGCTGCCCGTTCAGTCTCTACACCTTTCTCTCATTTGAAAAGAGACTTGGCTCGGGATTGGCATATAGTCGCCCATGAAGCTTTCCCCGAATTTGAGCAGATTCACTTTGAGGATTTCTCCTCAAAGTGCCCAATTTCTTTAGGAATCCTGTGCTCTATCCTACTGAGCTACGCAGACATCATCATATTTAATCTTTAATAGAAGTATAAAAACGAATCAATTATATTCAATATGAATTAACGAATTTCTGTTAATTTTTGTTCCAAAAAGGATAAAACTGCATCTGGTGAAATATTTTTTGCAATAAATGATTGGCCAAGTCCGCGTGTTAAGATGAAAGTCAAATTGTTTTGCGAAACTTTTTTATCTTGGGCAATGAGAGTCATTAAAGTTTCAGCATCTGGTAGAGGCCCTGGGATATCCTTTAATTGTGTAGGCAATCCTATAAATTTGAAGTGCGCTTCAATGCGTTGTGTAAGCGTGGGGCTTATTAAATTTAATTGAGCAGAAAATTGATGAGCTAGAATCATCCCAATTGCTACACTTTCGCCATGGATTAAACGGTTAGAGTCATAAGCGGTTGCTGTTTCAAGCATGTGTCCAAATGTATGGCCGAGATTTAAGAGTGCGCGCTCTCCGGTTTCGTATTCATCGCGTGCTACAATGTCAGCTTTAAATTGGCATGAGCGAACAATGGCCTCTGTTCGCATAGGGCCATTAGAGAAAATTTTCTGCCCATTTTTTTCAAGCCACTCAAAAAAGTCAGGTTGGTTAATGAGACCGTATTTTACTATTTCTGCGTAGCCAGCGCGAAATTCGCGCGGCGGCAGGGTATCAAGAAGACACGTGTCAGCAATAACGCATTGTGGTTGATAAAAAGCACCGATAAGATTTTTGCCATATTGGTTATTGATTCCAGTTTTTCCACCAACAGAGGAATCAATTTGTGCAAGAAGCGTTGTGGGCATTTGAATGAAGTTCATACCACGGCGGATTATACTTGCTGCAAATCCTGCTAGATCGCCAATGACACCACCGCCAAAAGCAATAACACAGTCGCCTCTTTCTAAACGCGCAGCAAGAATTTGATCGATGACAACTTGCAGGGTTGAAAATGATTTTGATTGTTCTCCCGCTTCTACAATAATAGGGACAGTATGAATTTTATTTTTTGTCAATTCTGCTTGCAATATCTCCAAATAAAGGGAGGCAACATTTGTATCTGTAACAAGTGCCAAGCGCGTTTGATGAGGATCTTTTTTGTTAAGAGCATGTTTAATCTGTGAAGCAGCTTGTGTAATCAGACCCGGACCAATGATGATATCGTAACAGTGTTTGTCCAGTTTAACAGTGACGGTTTTGGTTTGCATGCTGGTTATCCCTATTGTTAATTTCTGTGTATAGGTAGTGCTGTACGGATCGTATAACATTTTGTGCTACGGTATGACGGCTTTCTTTATGACTGTTAATTGTTAAGTTTGCCTTTGCATAGATAGGATAACGCTGTTCCATGAGTTTTTGCATAGTTTCTTTAGGATTGGCTGTTTGAAGCAGGGGACGTGTTGGGTGTTTTGAGACACGTTGCATGAGGATATCAAGATCGACTTTTAGCCATATGGATATACCATTTTGGTGAATGGCTTTTCGGATATTTTCATTTATGTAGGCACCACCACCTGTTGCTAAAACAAGGGGACTTTTTTTCATGAGGTTTAGAATAACACGCTGTTCAAGAGCACGAAATTCGGATTCACCATAAATTTCAAAGAGTTCCGTGATTGTCATTTGTGCAGCTTTTTCAATTTCTTGGTCAGAATCATAAAAAGGTAAACGAAGCATGGTGGCGACGCGTTTTCCGATCACTGATTTGCCTGCCCCCATAAGACCAACAAGGACAAGTGCTCTTTTATCAAGGGACGATAAGAGCTGATTCTTTATTTGTGTTATGGGGACGCGTTTTTGTCGATTGCTTTTCATAACTTTATTTCGGCATTTATCCATCTTAAAGTCAATTCCTGTTAATCTTTGTGAGGCATAATACGAGATAGAATATTTTTGGGTAGGTTATTGTCTTATGCCAACATTGACTAGATTTTTGATGATTCTTTTCATTTTGCTTTCTGTTCTTTTCATTATAATGGGTGCTCTTGTGGTTTGGGTTGAACCAGTAACTGTGGATATGTACATTGATGTTCCTTTGGATTCATGGAATCTTTCTACGGGAGCGAATCAATGAAATGAAAAGTGATGCTGTGATAGATCATTTTCTTGAGATGATGAGTGCGGAGAGAGGGGCTTCGCCTCATACGCTTGCGGCTTATCAGCATGATTTGCAGTGGGCACAAGACGAATTGTCTTCACACTCTGTTTCGCTTTTTTCAGCACAAAAAGAAGATTTAATTACCCTTTTGTCGCTTATGCATACTTTTGGTTTTGCGGCATCGTCGCAAGCGCGCCGTTTATCGACTTTGCGTCAGTTTTATCAATTCCTTTATGCTGAAGGGTTGAGAGCAGATGATCCCTCTCATGATATTGATGCACCTCATCAGGGGCGTCCTTTGCCCAAAATCATGAGTGAAGATGCAGTGATAAAATTGCTTGATTTTGCGGAGTTAGAAGTCAATCAAGCAGACTATGGGTCCAAAGGTTATTTCCGTGCACTGCGTCTTCAGCTATTGATTGAAATGCTTTATGCAACAGGGTTACGTATTAGTGAGTTGGTGAGTCTGTCGGTTCAGTCTGTTCGAAGGAAAGAGTACAGCGTTTTGGTTCGTGGTAAGGGCAAAAAAGAACGAATGGTGCTGTTATCAAAAAAAGCATGCCAAGTTCTTTCACAGTGGTTAAATTTGCGTGATCAGGGAAAGGATGCTACGAGTTCTTATCTTTTTCCGGCGCATTCCGAGACAGGATATATTGCTCGTCAAGTCGTTGCACGGGAGTTGAAAAATCTCGCTAGAAGAGCAGGGATAGGAAGTGATAGCTTTTCTCCCCATGTGTTGCGTCATGCTTTTGCTAGTCATCTTTTGCAAAATGGTGCTGATTTGCGTGCCGTTCAACATTTGTTAGGTCACTCTGATATTGCTACTACTCAGATTTATACCCATGTGTTGGAAGAGGGACTTTATCGTTTAGTCAATGAGCATCATCCACTTGCCGATGAGCAAAAGGCTCGTTAAAGAAAAGGTGATGTTTTTGAAAAAGACTTTATAAAGCAAATTATAAGTGTATAAGTGACACTGAATGAGTTGACACAAATGTATAATTATCTTGATTTTGAAAAACCAGTTGCTGATCTTGATGGGAAAATTCTTGAATTAAAAAAAATTTCTCAGGAAAAAGGCAGTCTTGATATGAGTGACGAGATTGCTCGTCTTGAAACGCGTTCCCAAACAGCGTTGCGCGATATTTATAAAAAATTATCGCCGTGGCAGAAAACACAAGTTGCTCGTCATCCGGATCGTCCCCATTTTATGGACTATTCTAAACGCCTATTGAGTGACGTTACGCCTTTGGCCGGAGATCGCAAGTTTGCTGAAGATGAGGCTATTCAAGCGGGGTTTGCACGCTTTAAAGGTGAGGCCATTGCTTATATCGGTCAAGAGAAAGGTCACGATACGCAAACACGTTTGCGCTATAATTTTGGTTCTGCACGTCCAGAAGGCTATCGTAAAGCTGTACGTATTATGGAAATGGCTGACCGCTTTGGTTTGCCACTCCTCACTTTTATTGATACAGCAGGTGCTTATCCTGGGGTAAGCGCTGAAGAACGTGGGCAAGCGGAAGCAATTGCTCAATCAACAGCTACAACTTTGCGTTTGAAAGTTCCTGTGGTTTCCGTTGTTATTGGAGAAGGCGGTTCTGGAGGGGCGATAGCAATCGCGGCTGCCAACAAAGTTTATATGTTGGAGCACGCAATTTACTCTGTTATTTCACCAGAAGGAGCAGCTTCTATCTTATGGCGTGATCCAGCTCGTGCAAAAGATGCTGCAATGAATATGCGTATTACCGCTCAAGATTTGTATCGCTTAAAGATTATTGATGGCATTATTTCGGAACCTTTAGGGGGAGCGCATCGTGACAAAGAGATTGTCATTGATGCAACGGGTGATGTTATTTCAGAGGCTTTAAAAGCTATGGCTGGAAAAGATGGTCAAGTGCTTAAACAAGAGAGAAGGGAAAAATACCTTCAAATTGGTCGATCTCTAACATAGGTTATTTTTTGTGAGGGGTGTTGGATTGGAGTTTTATTCGATGACATTTAGCAGATTCCTCGCTGTGTGTGTGTTGTTTGTAATGGGACTATTGACAGCATGTGAAGGAAGATTACCAGCCTCTATTCGCGCTAAAGTTGAGCAGCCATTGCCGCAAGAAATTAAAAATAGAATGGTTCTGTATGATATAGATCCCTATGCACCGATTATGATGCGGTTTTTTAAGGAAGAAAATCTTGCTGAAGTTTGGAAGCAATCTCGTTCAGGACCTTTTATATTGGTTGCTCGCTATGGCATTTGCAAATGGTCTGGTAAGCTTGGACCTAAATATAAAGAAGGGGATCTTCAGACACCAGAGGGTTTTTATACTATTAGCGCAAACCAAATGAATCCTTATTCAAAATATTATCTCTCTTTTAATATAGGATTTCCTAACCTGTATGATCAGGAAAATGGTCGCACAGGAAGCAATCTTATGGTGCATGGTTCTTGCTTTTCCGCAGGTTGTTATTCTATGAGTGATAAGAACATGGCTCAGATTTATGCGTTTGCACGGGATGCTTTTAAAGGAGGACAAAGAGAGTTTCAGTTGCAGGCTTTTCCTTTCCGCATGACCGAGGATAATATGTCACGTCATAGCAAGAATCCTCATTATCAATTCTGGGTTATGCTTAAGAAAGGTTATGATTTTTTTGAAAAAAATCGTCAACCTCCAACTGTTGAGGTTTACGGAAAACGTTACGTTTTTAATCGCGATATTGATAAAACTTCAGTTTCTCTAATGCAGTGAGTGTTATTGTATCCTACAGCACCGTAAACACTATTACTTAATAATGGTGATACAGGATATGCAAAAACTTTGCACATAAGGTATTTAAGCGAGTAGTCAATATTTTAAAGCGCAGAGTTTTTTCATAGAGCTTTATGTAAGTAAATCATATGAAGTGAGAAGCCAAGAGGAACTTTCTCAAGGAAGTTGGATTGTTTGCACATCGTTACTGGTATCAACCTTCGTTTGAGTAAGTTAACATGAAATGTACCTCTCTTTTTATTCTTTTATGCTGTGAAATATTGTCTTGTCGTGCTGTTATATAAGATACATTCACATATTTTAAAATGCGATATTGCCTCTGTCTGATTTTGGTTTTTTTCTTAACAGGGATTTTGATTTCAATTAGCTTGAATAAATATAGAGTTGAGCAGAATATTTTAGAACCAAGAATTTGGCCAATCGGTCTGTGAAATGAATCACATGAAGTTATTTGCAGATGAAGCGCATTTAGAGAGAAAACAATCTGTTTTCAGATTGATGGGTATTAATTTTTTTATCGTAACAATTTGATTTATAATGATAATTTAGTTTTTTCAAGTCAAATTAGAGCCCTGAATGCCGTAAGATTTTCTCATTTCAAAGCCGTTCCATGTTGAATAAATTAAAACCATTTGCTTGCACGTTACAAGCGGGGATCGCTGCGTGGGTGAAATTGTACAAGAAAGACTAAAATGCTTTTTACAAACCGTTTTAAGTGCCAAGAGCTTGTTTCAACATTGGGAATTAGCAAAGTGTGTAATGGTGCCGGTTTGCTCCTTTAAAAGCATAAAGATGGTGGTGCCAATGAATTTAATGTTATATCATTGAAGGGGCGAAAAAATTAAAATTTTATTCCTGGAATGACCAGAGGATTTTCTAAGAGAGCTGTTTTATCTGCAGTATCTATTGCTGGTTTATTAAAAAAAGCATTGAGGAGCTTTTGTATTGCTTCTTTTTCAACACCATCGGCAATGATGACAAAACGTGTTTGTTTTATTCCTTTTGGCCATGCTGGCAATCTTATGGGAGGATGAAAAAATGTTTGTACGCCATGTAATACAAGTGGGCGATAAGGGTCATCACGCAATGCGATAATTGCTTTAATACGTAATAATTTTGTACCATAGCGCTCTTGTAGGAGATCTAAAAAAGCTTCAATTGTGGCGTAATCAACAGGATCCTCACAGTTTAGTGAAAAGGTACGAATGGTTTTATGGGGGGTATGATCATGTGGGGTAGTCGTAAGATTTTGTTTAAGTTTTGTATTTTCTCCTTTTTCATCCCATAATGTGTTATTTATTAATAGATTTGAACAGAAACCTTCAGAATGGGCGTCAATGATTTGTGCTGTGGGATTCATTGTTTTAAGTGTGCTAAGGAGTGTATCTGAAAGCGTTTGTGGGTCTCTAAGATCTGTTTTGGTGAGAATGATTTTATCAGCAAATATTAATTGTTTATATATTTCAGGGTAGCGCTTACATATGGAAAGTGGGCTTAATGTATCAAATGTTGCAATAACAGCATTTATGGACAATGTTTGAATAAACAATGGGTGGCTTAAAAGTATTTGTAAAATAGGGGCGGGATCAGCCATCCCTGTGGTTTCAATGATAATATGATGGAGTTGTTTGATCTGTCCTGTCTGAACGCGATTTATTAAATCAATTAATGTGTCGATGAGATCACTGCGTAAATTGCAACATAAGCAACCATTGGCAAGCTCAATAATTCCTTCTGTCGTTTTTTCAACCAGAAGGTGATCAATACTGATTTCGCCGAATTCATTGATGATAACAGCACATTCTGTTAGAAGAGGGTCTTGTAGCATACGGTTGAGCAAAGTTGTTTTGCCAGAGCCTAAAAAACCCGTAATAAGCGTGAGAGGGATGCGCTTTATTTTCATGTTAATCATCAATCATAGTTTTGTTTTTAAAAAATATATCTCAGTATGTCGAACCAATTTATAATGGTGTCCGTGAGGGATATAATGGTTAATCCCCCATGAAATCTACTTTACCACTATCTTTACGCTTATAAAGGTAGGTGCACGTGGGTATATCATACACTTTTTAGCGTCAATTTTATGATAATTCTTGGTTCTTAAAAGGATTTATAGGAAGGATTTTTATTCCTTGTTTTAATTATTTTATCTACATGTTCATCCATCTTGTGGCGCGCAAGAGACTGGTTTTATTGATTCAACAAATACAGATTTGAAATGAGAGAATCTTACAATACTTGTGGGTCTGACATAAGGTACAAAATAATTAATTATCATTATAAATCAAAGTATTATAATTAATTGTAGATTATGATTTATGGCTTTTTATAGAATGGTTTGCGTGCTTTTTATACGGAATATAGGGTTTTCTTAGTGGTTTTACTGTCATTTTAGGTGCTTGTGGCGTACGAATGAGGTGTACTGATAAAGGATGAGAAAAAGAAGGTGGAGCAGTGATAAAAGGTGAGGTGAGAATAATATTTCCTTGATCATCATATGAATTTGCATGCATTTTTATGGCTTCAGGTGTGCATGTTTGTTGTCTCATATTGTTGGCTTGTGTTATGTTGCTCCCATAAGGTTTTAATGTTGCTAGTGTTAATTGGGGGCTTCCTTGGTGCAAAAATCCTATTTCAAGAAGTTGTGCAGCTTTTTCTTCTCTTTCGCTTATGTTGTTAGCACCTAGAATGACAGCAATAATTGTACGTTTATTGCGGGTGGCTGAGGCAACAAGATTAAAACCAGAGGCACAGATAAAGCCTGTTTTCATACCGTCTATCCCATAAAAACGGCCAATGAGGTTGTTTGAGTTATGCTGAATTTTTCGATTATTACCAAAATCAATGGCTGGAATAGAAAAATAATGAGCATATTGTGGAAATTCTCGACGTATTTGAACGGCTAAAAGAGCAATATCGCGTGCCGTGGAGTAGTTTTGAGGGTCTGGTAAACCACTTGCGTTTGCAAAATGGGTGCCAAACATGCCTAAACGTTTAGCTTCGCTATTCATTTTACGTACAAAATCTTTCTGTGAACCTGCAATGGCTTCACTCATGGCAATAGCTAAATCATTGGTAGATTTAACCATGGTGATACTTAAGGCTGTATCAAGTGTGAGTACAGAACCAGCTTTATAGCCTGAACGATATGAGGGAGCTTTTGCGGCGTATTCGCTGATGGTGATATGTTTGTTTGGTGAAACTTCTCCTCGGCTCATGGCACGAAAAATAACATAAGCGGTCATTAATTTTGTCAAGGAAGCAGGATACCAACGCTCAAAAGCTTGATTATGTTTTAAGATACGCCTCGTTGTAACATCAACAGAAATAAAAGGCTGCGCTAGAGCGACAGCGCTGGATAAACTCAAAATCACAGAAAAAAATAAATTATAGAAGAGACGTTGCATTAATTTAAATCTAGTTCCCTCTTATTCGTTATTTAGAATTGTTTTAATGTAGCACACAAAGCTTTTAAGTCTAGGATAGGGAGGAAAGATGGTTAATTGCTGTATCCGTTGTGTCTGTGGGATAAAAACCAACACTCATTTTTATTTTCCCCTTGAATTTGGTTTGATGACTTAAGTATCTCAAGAAATACTTTTTAAATAATGAAGATTGTACAAGATTTCATGTTCTTGGAGGGATTGAATTTCTCAGAAAAGAATGAATCTGCATAATCATGCATTTTTCTTGCTCTCCTGTTAGGATAGCCCTTGGCACTTGAGACTGTTCGTAAAAAGCATTTTAATCTTTTCTTGTATCGTTTTATTCACACAGATATCCCCGCTTGTAATGTGTAAGAAAATGATTCTAATTGATTCAACCTAGAATAGATTTGAAATGAGAGAATCTTACGGTATTCAGGGTTCTCATTCAAGTTGAATAACGCTAAAACATCCTTATAAGTCAATGAGATGTATGTTATTTAAATGATTTTAAAGAGAGGAAGAATTCTTTTTCAAAAAAATTTACACATTGATTATTTCTTATCATGTACATGTGTTTTATAATTTTGAATTAGAAAGTTTGAAGTATCTTTCTTATATTTTTGTTTCTTATACTCCGCTCAATATACAAAGTGATACATTATTCTTATCAATCAGTGCATTGTTTCATGATGATTTAGTTTTTGAAGTTTCTGAACAGCGTATGGTGGCATAGGAGGAGGGCTAGGATCTTGAGCTGCTAAGAGAAGCAGTTCATCACACGCTTTTTCAGTTTTTTGGACAAGTTGATCTAGAAAATCACGTTTGCTTAAACCTGCCTCTATCGGGGGAAGAATACGGACACGAATTGTTCCGGGATAGCGGCGAAAATTATTGCGTGGCCAATATAAACCCGCATTGTGTGCAATAGGAACAACTTGAAGTCCTAATTCATTATAGAGCGCGACAATTCCTGACTTATAATCTGGTTTTTGACCGGGTTGTCGGCGTGTTCCTTCGGGAAAAATCAAGATTTGGCGCCCTTGTTTTACTTTCTCTTTTGCTTTTTGTATAACCATTTTTAAGGCTTTGATGGGGGTTGTACGGTTAATAGGGATAATTTGTGTTTTTGCCATATACCAGCCAAACAATGGAATCCACATCAATTCACGTTTTAAAATGAGAGTGGGATCATCAAAATAGGGAACAAGACTGAAAGTTTCCCAAGCCGATTGATGCTTTGGAGCAATGATATAGGGTCCTTTGGGAAGATTTTCTAAACCTTCAATCTCATAACTTGTGCCTGCGATGTATTTTTGCAAAAAGAGTGTAACGCGTGCCCATGTTTTAGGGACAATCCATGCCTTTTTGCGGGGCATTAAAAAATAAACGGGAGCGTAAAGAATCATTTGTATGAAAGTTGTTGTATAAAAAGCGAACGTAAAAAGAATAGAACGAAGGATAAGCACTACATTTTCCATTTTATATCTATAAGAAGACTTCATATATAATATAATTCACATGAGAAAACATCTTCTTTATGTTTTTTCAAGCATCTATTTTTTCGGTAACTCATTTTCCGATATTTAAAAACAGAAGGGAAGAGATTAATGGAATTACAAAAAGATAAACTTTTTATTCCACGGATTTTATCTATTGCGGGAACAGATCCTTCTGGTGGCGCTGGAATGCAGGCGGATTTGAAGGTTTTTTCAGCTATGAAAACTTATGGTATGAGTGTGGTTACAGCTGTTGTTGCACAAAATACTCAGGGTGTGCGTTCTTTTCAGGCATTAGATGCTTCTTTTGTTGCAGATCAAATTGATTCTGTTTTTGAGGATATCCATGTTGATGCCGTTAAAATTGGTATGGTTGCAAATGCTCAGATTGCACAGGTTATTGCAGAACGTCTTGCTTATCATAAAGCGCGTTTCATTGTTTTTGATCCGGTTATGGTTGCAAAAAGTGGTGATGTTCTTTTAAAGTCTGATGCAATTGAAATTATGCGTGATGTTCTTTTGCCGATGTCAACTTTGATCACGCCAAATTTGCCTGAAGCTGCACTGTTATTGGGAGGTGAAGTGCAATGGTCTTTAGAGACTATGTATCAATATGCTCCACGACTCTTGGCGCTAGGGTGTCATGCAGTTTTGTTAAAAGGGGGACATTTGAATACGATTACCAAAAATAGTACAGAAAATTACGATTGTTCTAGTCCAGATCTTTATTGTGATTGTGAAAACCTTTTTATACTTGAAGCCTCTCGTCTTTCAACCACTCATGATCATGGGACAGGGTGTACCATTTCTGCTGCCATTGCAGCTCTGTTACCTACTCAACCTTTGGATTGCGCTGTTAAACAAGCAAAAGATTATTTGCATGGCGCTTTAACTGCTTCAGATGCTTTAAAAGTAGGGAAAGGGCGAGGGCCGCTTCATCATTTTTATGCATTATGGAAAGATTAATACAACGGTTGATTGTGAAAAATCTTCATTCTATGAATTTGTGTCGTCATTATATGATGTTTTGGGCTTATGATTGATAAGTGTTAGCGCATTGTAGCTTAACAGTTATTTTGTATTAAGAAGGATAAGAAAAAATGTTATAATTTGCTTCTTTTATATATTTTTTACGATTAATCTATCCTGTTTCAGAGGCAATTTTGAGTATAAAAAAGAGAGCAAGGAATTGTAAAATCAGGATTTGATAGCAAAAAGTGTAGAGGGAAAGACCTTTTACAAGGCGATATTAAAGCTGGCGGATCCACTATATTTGCTGTTTCTTATATTGGTGGCAAAACAGGATGAGCCAAAATCGTCATCAAAATTATTATATATCTAACATTTACATAGTTTTTGTCGGCACGGATAGGGTTTTCTAAATAGAAATTGATACTTCCTGATGGAATTATCAATGATCTTTCAGGTGATATGGTAAATTTTTTTCGGATATTACAACGTCATTATCCTTTTTTATGGAGATGCTTTATGGAATTATTGGCGTTTCAGATGAGTAGCCATGAGGAGTTTCAACATTTATACAGCAAGATCTAGAAATTTTTACGAATTTAGAGCGGACTTTAAGGTTTTTATATTTATAGTGATTAAATTTTAGCAAAAAGGTAGTCGATTGCACAATCGGAGTTTCAATAGACCTGTAGCGTGTGGTTTAATCTTTTCAAAATTGAATTTTTATTCTGTTGTTTAGCAGATGTTACCATTAAACATTTAAAATGGTCTAATTTTGTTGTGCACTATGACGATTTCAATACTTTATGTTACCTTATCTTGATTTGAAGTTATGCTTCTCATGTAAAATAGGATGCATTTATATTGTTAATCCACATGTCTATTTTAAAGAGATTTCTCTCAAAGTGTGTCACATCCATTTTATAATAACGTTCGTGAATGGTCTAAAGCCTCTATGAAGTGTATAAAGCTATTATGCTTCCCATTTTTACATTTTCAAGGTGAAAGGGGTACCTCCTATACTATTTGGGCTCCCAATTTTGCGATAGTCTTTGGTATTTCAGAGCGTTCAGAAGAAGAGTTTTTATTCCTTTCTTCAAGTGAATTTTATTGATGCCTCAATTTTTCCTGTTATGTGTGAGCAGATGATTGTGAGTGATTTTAATGTATAGAGATTTGAAATGAGATAATCCTATGATATTTGAGACGCTTGCTCAATATGAATAATGATAAATTATCTTTATAAACCAAGTTATTAATTTATTTTTGTATTGAAGATTATTCTGGATAAGAATTTGTTCAAGAAAGAGGATTATCAAATGATGTGCCAGAAATCCCAAAAATTTAATTTACTCTAAATAATAGGTGAAAACAGTTTATTTCGTTTGAAAATAATTACAATTAGCGTGAGAGATTTTTCATCATCAACTGTGATATAGAAAAAGAAACAATACATATAAAGGACCTTTAAAAGTTTTTTTAAGCTCCTTTGGTTATTGTATAAAGCAAAAATTTTTTCTATTAATTAACTAACAGACTAACCATCTAACAAACTATGATGCAACTGTCGTTTTAAATGTTTTCTTTCGAGTTCTTCATAATTATCAGTAACATACAGTAGATTATCGATCATATAAAAAATTACATTTGTTCAACTTAGATTTGTGATAGATATCTTTTTAAGACAAATTAAAAAAATAAGAAAATTTGAGTGCGTCATTTGAAACAATTATGTTTGTAATAACTGATTTTAGCTTTTCACTATCAGTATTAAAGGGGATTGGTCAAGCTTCCTTGGTTATATCGATTGCTTGATCATATTTGAGTTTTGTTGAAAATAATAAATTTTTTAATTGATGAGCAAAAAAAGAGTTCATAGCTAAACCACTACGTGTTTATTGGAATAAATTTTAAATTTACCAAAGTTTGTAAAACCAAATTTTTTATAAATGCTAATTCCCTCGTGAGAGGCTTGCATACCAATTACATGACATCTCCTTCTTTTTAAATGCTCAATAGCAATTTTTGTCATGAATGTCCCAATACCTCTTTTCTGAAAATCCGGCTTGGTGACAATATCATACACTCCACCAATCCCATCCGCTTTAATACAAAAACATATTGCTACAGGATTATTATTTATATAACCAACGAACATCTCTACATCAGAGTCTTTTTTATAATAATGGCCTATTGCTTCATAAAATATAACCGCTTCTTCATCAAAAGGCTCGAATACTGATGCCATAACATTTCCGTAATCTCTAAAATCTTGAAGGGATTCAACTTCTTTGATTTTGAAGTTATCCGGCATAGAAGTAACATGTGAGTCTATATCTTGCGCTAAAGCTGCCATTCCTACCTCTGTTTCAACATGCTCTAAGCCAATAGATAAGAGAACTTCATCAACTTTATAATGAGACGAATGAGGTCAACCCACCAAGCTAAAGGTAGTTTCTGCGCATTAAAGGAATCGATAATAGACTTTGCCTGCTCTACAGGTATAGTTTTTTGTAAATTTTTAGCAGAGATAATATTGAATGTATCTGAAGCAAATGTTGAATTAATAGAAGACACGCCATTTGGAAAATCAACAATCTTTATTTTAGGGCACAATTTTGGTAAAAAACATACTTTTGAACAAAAATTATTCTCTAATGATAAGTCAATTTTTGATTTGTTTAACATTTGTTTTTCTTATCATTGCTCATCATTTTTAATTAATCTTTTATATGGTGGCTGTAAAAAATCCGTCTAAGTTCAAAATTATTATCTTAAATCTAAGCCCCCCAATCCAATAGATGTTTCATAAGAAATTACGAATCTTAGAAAAACTTTGAAAAAAATAAATTGATACAAAACCGAATGGAAAAATATACAAAACCTGCTGGCAAGCTACATACAGCTACAACAACCGATGACAAGCTATAACTCCACACAAGAACGAATAAATACAAAATTCAATGGAGCGGGCGATGGGATTCGAACCCACGACCCCAACCTTGGCAAGGTTGTGCTCTACCCCTGAGCTACACCCGCTTACCGATTCGATATATGTCTTGTCTGTATGGCGTAGGCTTCTACGAATTGCAACAAAAAAATATCATTTTAGTTTGATTTATTTTGTCCATGTTTAAATAAAATGAAATAAAGATTGATTTTAGAAAATTCTTCAGTAATAAATTATTCCTTTTTTAATTTTTGCATGAAGAGGGGTGGAGTATAATGTTGAAGAGAATAAATATATTAGGGATTATCATTGCAACTGTTTTTATGATGAACAGTGTTGCAAAGGCCGATGACCAAGTTAAACACGTTAAAGTTGCAATAACGCAAATTATGGTCCATCCTGCTGCGGATGCTGTTCGTAAAGGTGTGGAAGATGTGCTTGCAGCAAATGGTTATAAGCAAGGTGAAAATTTTCACCTTACCTTTTTATCAGCGCAGGGTAATATTTCAACAGCAACGCAAATTGCACGTAAATTTGTTGGTGATAAACCCGATGTTATTGTCGCAATTACCACGCCTTCAGCACAAACGATGCTTGCGGCAACAAAAACAATTCCTATCGTCTTTGCAGCAATTTCTGATCCTATCGGAGCTAAAATCGTTTCTTCGCTTACCAAACCTGGCGGTAATATGACAGGGAGTTCGGATCGTATAGATGTTGCAGAAAGTGTTAGACTTTTACAAGAAGTAAAACCAGATTTGAAAAAAATTGGTTACCTTTATAATGCTTCTGAGGCAAATTCTGTTTCGACACTTAAGGTATTAAAGGATGTAGCAAAAAAAGCAGGAATTGAAATCATTCCTTCATCGGCACCAAAACCTTCAGATGTTCAGGCAGCAACACGCGCTTTAATCGGTAAGGTCGATATTATTTTTGTTCCTGCTGATAATACGATTTTATCTGTTTTAGAAGGTGCAATAAAGGTCTCAGAGGAAGCCAATATGCCTGTATTTACTGTTGATGCTAATACTATCGGGCGCGGGCCTTTTATGACGCAAGGTGTGAATTTCTATGATGTAGGGGTTGATGCTGGGAAATTGGTTGTACGTATTCTAAAGGGTGAAAAGCCTGGTGATATTGATGTTGTGCAGGCGGCTAATAATGACATTCGAATTGATTTGAAAGCAGCTAAAAAAGCAGGGATTGTTATTCCGCAGGCAGTTATTGATCGTGCAACAAAAGTGATTCAATAACTTTTATTGATAGAGTGTTGATACAATAAAAATACGTTAAGTTTTCATGGGGATTGTCTTTACATGAATATATTTGCGTTTTCTGGCGCTGTGGAATTAGGCCTTATTTATGCGTTTGTTG
This sequence comes from Bartonella sp. AP40SXNS, assembly GCF_042195825.1. NCBI lineage: Bacteria > Pseudomonadati > Pseudomonadota > Alphaproteobacteria > Hyphomicrobiales > Bartonellaceae > Bartonella > Bartonella sp. AP40SXNS. Next base: position 65,937 of record NZ_JBHIPB010000001.1, on the reverse strand, counting down.
CTATAGGGGTTTATCTTTCATTTCGGGTTTTAGATTTTCCTGATTTAACGGTTGATGGCTCGTTTCTTCTTGGTTCCTGTGTCTGTGGTGTTTTGATTCTCTTAGGTTTCAATGCGTGGACAGCTATGGCTTGCGCTTTTTGTGCAGGTATGGCGGCTGGTTTATTAACAGCTCTATTGAATTTGCGTTTTGGCATTTTGAATCTTTTAGCTTCTATTTTAACAATGTCAGCACTTTATACAGTTAATCTTCGTATTATGGGAATTATGGGAGGGTCTAATGTTAATTTAGCACTTGCTGATACGGCGTTAACGCCCTTTTATAATCTGTTTGGTTTGTCCGATATTTTTGTGCGTCCTCTTTTCGTTGGTATTGTGTTGCTAGTTATGGCGTTTTTGATTTGGCGCTTTTTGGAAAGTGAAATTGGTCTTGCTATGCGTGCAATGGGCGCTAATCCACGCATGGCGACGGCGCAAGGTGTTCATACATCAGCATTGATTTATTTTGGTATGGGGCTTTCTAATGCGTGTGTTGCTCTTGGTGGTTCTCTTTATATTCAAACTGCCATCGCAACAGATATTACTGGTGGAATTGGAACAATTGTTTTTGGATTGGCAGCCGTGATTATCGGTGAAACTCTCTTTCGTACGCGCAATATTTTTTGGATTATAATCAGCTGTATTGTAGGGTCTGTGCTTTATCGTGTGGCGGTGCAATTTGCATTTGAAGCAAATGGCATTGGCATTGATACATCGACAGATCTTCAGTTGATTACTTCGCTGTTGGTTGTTTTAACTCTTATTGTGCCACGTTATTGGAGGAGGCGTAAACGTGATTGAGTTGTTTCATGTTGGGGTCACATTTAAACCGCAAACGCCTTTGGAAAAACAGGCTTTAATTGATATTAACCTCAAAATTGAGCAGGGTAGTTTTGTTACGGTTATTGGTTCAAATGGTGCTGGTAAATCCACTTTGCTTAGTGTTTTGGCAGGTGCAACGCTTCCCTCGACAGGAAGAGTCGTTATTAATGGACAAAATGTTTCTAGGCAATCAGTCAGTGAACGTGCGGGAAAGATTGCTTGTGTTTTTCAAGATTCCTTAGAGGGAAGTTGTGGTTCTTTAACAATTGAAGAAAATTTGGCTCTTGCTGCTCTTCGAGGAAGTCGTCGTGGTTTGCGTTCAGCTTTAAACCATGAAAAACGGCAACTTTTTCGAGAAAAAATTGCTCAATTAGGCATTGGTCTTGAAGCATATATTCATAATCCTATGGATAGTTTATCAGGTGGGCAACGCCAAGCAGTTTGTCTTGTGATGGCAACATTAGCACATGCGGATGTTTTATTGCTTGATGAACATACCTCAGCACTTGATCCTGGAATGGCTGATTTTGTGATGCGATTGACTGAAAAAATCGTTGAAGAGAAAAAATTAACGACTATCATGGTGACTCATTCTATGCGTCAGGCTCTTGATTATGGCAATCGTACCTTGATGTTGCATGGTGGAAAAGTGATTTTGGATGTCTGTCATGAAGAGCGTAAGGGCTTGGATGTCAATGATTTAATTGGCATGTTTCAGAAAGTTCGCGGGGAAGTTCTTGATGATGATGAACTGTTAATAGGTTAATAATGTGGCTCAGAAAAAAGCACATGAAGTTGATCAATTTCTAACGCGTTTTTCACGTGCTTTTCCTATTGTTCTCATTTATGGAACGGATCGTGGACTGATTTGTGAGCGTGCACAACATTTTGCTAAGCTTACACGGGTGGCAATAGAAGATCCATTTTCAACAGTTCGTTTGGATGCTGGTGAAATTGATAAAGATCCTGCACGTTTGGAAAATGAAGCGCGTACGTTATCGCTTTTTGGGGGAGATCGTTTGATATGGATCTCTAATGCGGCTAACCAAAAAGGTTTTCTTGCTGCTTTAAAGCTTTTAATTGAGAAGCCACCAGAAGCTTGTTTTATTCTCATTGAGGCAGGAGATTTAAAAAAAGGAACAGGGTTGCGCAATGTTGTTGAAACATCGTCAAAGGCAATGGCTTTGCCTTGTTTTGCTGATGATATGCGTTCTCTTGACAGTTTAATTGATGAGGTTTTAGGACAGTTTAAGAAGACTCTTTCTTTGGATGCACGTAGATGGTTGCATGAAAGTTTAGGGGCGGATCGTCTTGTGTCTCGCGGTGAATTAGAGAAGCTTTGTCTTTACGCTGAAAATGTTCATATTACTCTTGAAGATGTGAAAGCTGTTGTAAGTGATGTAAGTGTTCTTTCTCAAGATGAAGTCATTGATGCTCTTTTATTGGGCGATATATCAGGCTTTGAAGTGCATTTTAACCGACATGCAGCATTGCATGGGACGCTTTTTTTTATTTTAAGTACAGCACAGAGGCATTTTCAGCAATTACAGCTCTTGCGTTATCAGGTAGAGATTGAAGGAAAATCGCCTTTTACGGTGGTTTCTCAAGCACGTCCTCCTATTTTTTTTCAACGGAAAAAGATCGTTGAACAAGCTTTAAAATATTGGAAGTTAGAGCAAATTTCTTATGCGATGGAAAGAATTCAGAGTGCTGTTTTAGACAGCCGTAAAAATCCGCTTTTGGCTGAAGCTATCATTCGTCAAGTTTTGTTAGGGCTTACAATTATTGCACGACGCCAGATGGCCGCTTAGTGTTTTAAAAATATTATGATTTTTTATTTTAAATACAATACAGAAGCATTTTCAGCAATTACAGCTTTTGCGTTATCAGGTAGAGGTTAAAGGAACGCTATTTTTGAGGAGGCGTTTTAAGAGCTTGAAAGTTTGATAAAAACTTTCCTTCAAAAGACAATCTTGATACAGTTTTATTATCTTATTGTGCCGCAAAACACTGTTCTTTAGGTTAGTAATATAAGGCTCAGGTGAAATTTTACGCATTCGGTGTTTTTTGTGTGGGGATGTGGTGAATATTAGGTTGGTTCATAGAGTCTTAATGGAGTAACACCCCCATGTAAAACAGAGTGTCTCAAACAAAAGAAGACACTTGTATGGTAGATTCATACGCTTTCTTAGAAATATTTTTCAATGCGCGTCATATCTATTTCGCGTCGGTGTTTATGAATGGTTTAGAAGTAAAGTTCCTTGTGAAGAATATAAAACCCATAGAGCAACTTTATCTTTACGCTTAATAAAAGTGCAAGTCGACACTCATTATATACTTTGCTAGCCTCTAATGTTGCTACAGTTTTTAGCATTAGAGAGCGTTTTTCATCATTTTGCTCACATGTCTTCTTGTGACGTGTAGACAAGAGATTTTAATTGATAAGAGGGTTTGTGATGGAAAAATTTTACAGTATTCGAAGTTATGATTTAAATTGAAAACAATAATTATATTTATAAATCAATGTATTATAGATTAATTGAATCACATAAAATAGTGAGCTAGAGGAATCTTTTAGACAAGAAAATGAATTGTTTGCAGATCGGTATGAATTAAGAATTTTCTTGGGATGAGGAGAAAGTCAAAATAGATTATGATGAAAACGACAGCACCTATGGGGAAACTTTTATGTTTGATACAGAGATGATAATCTTAGCAATGAATGTGTCTCATAAACAGAACTAGCCATTGTTTATTATTAATAATTTATTATTTTTCATATTGAATCAATCAGAACAATGTCTTTTGCACGTCATAAGTGGGGGCGTGTGGATAAAAACTGTACAAAAAAGCAATAAAAATGCCTCTTATGAATGCTCTCAAATTCCAAGGTTTTTTGCAACATTGGGGGTAGGAAAATATAATGATAGTGTTTTATTAAGTGTGAAGAGGGTCGTGCTTAATAGATTATAGTTATAACATTTATGAACACTGTCGTGAGATAGGCTAGGGAGCGAGATGCCTTTTAAAACAAACCCATGAATTTGTAATCCAAATTTATTCTGTTGAGGGCGTTCTATTTTACGTGAGGGGTGTGATTCCATTAAAGGGATATTCGGTGTTTTTGTTATCAAACTTTTTCTTTATTGAGAGGGCGTGTTTTTCTCATATTTATTTGATTTATGGTATCCGGAATCGGGAGAGGAAAATGTTTTTAATGGTATCTGTTGGTATGCGTTGTTTTACGGTGTTTTCAATATTCGCGAAACTTATGTTGATGTTGTAGGTGGAGGCGTAATACGTTTTTATATAGGTCTAATGTACAAATTAATGAACGTATCGGGATAATTGGAGAAGAGTTAGTGTCTGCTTACGCTTTTGATGTGTTTTTTTGTGAGTAAATTAGTAAGATAAAGTAAACTGATGGGATTTTATGTAGAGTCGTTGTTATCCTAATTGAGAGTGCATTTTATTTTGTTTCGGTGATGCGCTTTGATCAGTAATTAAGAGGGAGCTTTAGAGCGTGATGTTAGATTTCTCGTCATTTATTTTTTATGTGTTTTCTAGGTAAAGTGATCTGTTGTCAGCTTGTGCAGATGATAATTGGTAAATTGCGTTATTCTTTATTTCCTAGTTGTCATTTTTTAATATTTTACGCATAACTCGTGAACAAACAAACAAGAAAATTGTGATTTTACGATTGTCTTTATTGCCATTTGCAAAGAATCTTTGAAGGTGAAAGATGCTCCATATTCAGTTTGAAAAAATAGCACTCATTGGGATCGGTCTGATTGGGTCTTCTTTAGCAAGAGTGATTAAAAAGAAAAATCTTGCAGCTCAGATTTCTATTGCAACACGTCGTACAGAAACCCTGAAAAGAGCGCGTGAATTGGAGCTTGGGGACTTTTATACGACAGATAATGCAAAAGCTGTTGAAGGAGCAGATTTGGTTATTCTTTCTGTTCCTGTTGGGGCTAGTGCAGAAGTGGCAAAAACCATTCGTGATCATTTAAAACTTGGGGCGATTGTAAGTGATGTTGGTTCTACAAAAGAATTGGTTATTACAGAAATGGCACCTTTATTGCCCAAAACGGTTCATTTTATTCCAGGGCATCCTATTGCTGGAACGGAATATTCAGGTCCAGACGCTGGTTTTGCTGATTTGTTTATCAATCGCTGGTGTATTTTAACGCCTTTTGCAGATAGCGATGTTGCTGCTGTCGCACAATTAACAGCGTTTTGGGAAGCTTGTGGTGCGCGTGTCAAAAAGATGGAGCCTAAGCATCATGATCTTGTTTTGGCTATTGTTTCGCATTTACCACATTTAATTGCGTATAATACTGTTGGGACAGCGAGTGATTTAGAAAAAGTAACAAATTCAGAAGTGATTGCTTATTCTGCTTCTGGTTTTCGTGATTTTACGCGTTTGGCCTCTTCTGATCCCGTTATGTGGCGGGATATTTGTTTGCATAATAAAGATGCTATTTTAGAAATGTTGGGTCGTTTTAGTGAAGGGCTTGCTTTTTTAGAACAGGCAATTCGTTTAGGGGATGGTGAAACACTGTTTAATTTTTTTACGCGTACGCGTGCTGTACGTCGCAATATTATTGATGCCGGACAGGAAATTGATGCTCCTGATTTTGGACGTCAGAGTGTTTCTAAAAAAGGGTGAATAAAAGCAAGGGGGGTTGTTGAATTTCGTTGGTTTTTTCTAGAAATCGATAAGAAGTTTTTTCTTTATTCAGTCATAGATTGCAATAAAAAAGAGTGGCGATTGCTTCGATACAGATAACCATGACTTCAAAAGGTTTTATGTGTGCACGATCATCTTGCTTAGTTCTCTATAGGGCATGTGATGTACAGAAGAGGTTACTGATCTGTAGAAGTAACAAAAAAATGAAGTCGTTGTAGAACTTCATAGAGTGGGTTATTGTTTTTGTTTTGGTATAAAGTCGGGCTTGACCGTATTGATTATTGACCTTTATATTGCAACATTGCAAAATGTTTATTTGCAGAGTTTTGATGATTTTTATAAAACTTGAAATAGACTGAGGAAGAGTTTTACCAGAAAGTATTGAGTTTTGTTAAAAAATATCTTTTGGTATAGCTATCGTATTTTTGGTGACGCAGTAAGTCATTATTGGCGTGATAATGGGAGTGCTTTTGCAAGCCATGTTGCGCTATCGGGGCTTTTAGCATTTTTCCCTTTTTTTATTTTTGGAACATCTTTTGCTCGTTTTCTAGGTGCTTTTACCTATACACCGCAAAAAATTAAAGCACTGGTGCAGTTATTGCCTGATGTTATTGCAGAGCCTTTATCTCAGGAAATTGTCAATGTTTTAACCATTCATCGAGGAGGTGTGTTGACGCTTTCTGTCATTGGAGCGGCTTATTTTGCTTCTAATGGGATAGAGGCTTTGCGTACGGCTTTAAATAAAGCTTACCGTGTTACTGATCGACGGAGTTTGTTGTTTTGTCGTTTTCAAAGTCTGTTTTTTGTAATCCTTGGAGCTTTTGGTCTTGTTGTGATTAGCTTTTTATTGATTCTGGCGCCTTTGCTGACCAAAATTATGCAAAATCATTCTTTTTTTATGACTGAATACATTGGTGTTATTCGTTTATGGCGTTATACAGTTGCAGTCGTTATTTTGTTTATCAGTCTTTTGATTGTTCATAAATGGCTTCCAGCAGGACAGCGGAAATTTATAGATATTTTACCAGGAATCGTGGTGACAATGTTTGTATGGTTTATGGCTTCTCTTGCTTTTGCACAATATTTGACGATGTTTGATTATATTTCAACCTATGCGGGGTCAGCATCTATTATGGTTGCCATTATTTTTCTTTACATCTTAAGCGCAATTTTTATTTTGGGAGGTGAAATAAACGCCGCAATAATGTTTTATCGTAACTATTGGCGCTCTCTTCGATGAATGAAAAAAACAGTAGATCGTACGAAAATCAAAAGATAGATAGAGGAATAAAACTTGCCATTACTTTGTTGGTTGATGCGGATGCTTGTCCCGTAAAAGATGAAGTTTATCGTGTGATGAATCGTTATCAGCTTAAGACATTTGTTGTGGCAAATCGTTCTTTGTTCCTTCCAGATGAAGCGCTCATTGAGAGAGTAGTCGTTGCTGGTGAATTCAATGGTGCTGATGATTGGATCGTAGAACATGTGCATGAGGCGAGTATCGTTATTACCAGTGATATTCCTTTAGCAGCAAGGGTTGTGCAAGCTGGGGGTTTTTGTCTTTCGCCAACGGGGCGTATTTTTGATGTAAATTCAATTGGTCAGGCTTTGGCGATGCGCAATTTGATGGAAGATTTGCGTGGACAGGGCAGTATAATAGGTGGTCCCCGTCCTTTTTCTCGTAAAGACCGTTCTGCTTTTTTGTCAGCACTGGATCTTGTTATACAACGTTTAAAAAGACGCGGTTATTAAAGTTATAGGGCTTCTTTAATCACTGCTTTTATAAGTGTTTTGGCATCGTCATTGGCCCATGGAGCTGCACCATTGAAGGAAGCAATGAGATATCCCTCTTTATCAATGAGCAATGTAATGGGGAGTCCTAAAGCAAGCCCCTGTTTTCTAACATTATTGAAAATATCCATTGTTTCATCGCGATAGTAAAGCAAATTATCTGAATGAATATCTCGTAAAAATTGCTGAATTTTTTCAGGAGAAGCAGTTTTATCGATATTAATCGCTATGACATCAAAGTTTTCTCCACCTAATTCACGTTTTAATTGCGCAAGTTCGGGCATTTCTGTGCGGCAAGGTGCACACCAAATAGCCCATAGATTGACCAGCATTGGTTTTCCGGTAAATTCGCTGAGTGTACGCTCTTTTCCTAGAATATCCTTGAAAGAGAGTTTATTCATATCCGAGGGTGTATCAGCAAATCGTATGTGGCTAAAAAAGCCTTTTGCTGCTTTTCGTATCGCCATCATTTTTTCTGCTCGTGCTTTATCAGTGTTTATTTCTTGTGCTTGTGCTGCTGAAATGAAATTGAAAAGAAAAAACTCTCTTTTAGTATCGTAGTTTATGGTTGCGTATAAACTCAATGCAATGATAAAGAATGCAAGGGAGAGTTGCCTTTTTTTATTGTTTTTTTCGCTGATGAAAATTTGAAAAATCATAATTTTGTCCTTTGGATGGGTGTTTTCAGAATATGACAGATGAGAAGTTAAAGAACCAAATATGGGGTGGTCGGTTTACGGCAGGTCCTGCTGCAATTATGGAAGAAATTAATGCCTCTATTGATTTTGATCAAAAACTTTATCGACAAGATATTGAAGGTTCTCTTTCTCATGCGGCTATGTTAGCGCAAACGAAAATCATTTCACAATCAGATTATGAAAAAATTGTTCATGGTTTGAAACTTATTCGCCAAGAAATTGAAGACGGTAAATTTGTTTTTTCACGAAAGCTTGAAGATATTCATATGAATATTGAAGCGCGGTTGAGTGAATTGATAGGTTCTGTAGCAGGGCGTTTGCATACGGCGCGTTCACGCAATGATCAAGTTGCTGTTGATTTTCGCTTGTGGGTACGTGAAGCAACGCAAAAGATAGCACAAGCTTTAAAAGGATTGATAGAGCAATTACTTATTCGCGCAGAACAACATGTTGATACCTTTATGCCGGGCTTTACGCATTTACAATTAGCCCAACCTGTAACATTGGGCCATTATATGATGGCTTATGTTGAAATGTTCGGTCGAGATTTATCGCGAATGCGTGATGCTCTTGAGCGAATGAATGAATCTCCTTTGGGTGCTGCTGCTTTAGCAGGAACAAGTTTTCCGATTGATCGCTTTATGACAGCACAAGCACTAGGCTTTCGGGAACCTACACGCAATTCAATTGATAGTGTGTCTGATCGTGACTTTGCATTGGAGTTTTTAAGTGCTGGTGCTCTTTGTGCGATGCATCTTTCGCGTTTGGCGGAAGAAATAATTCTTTGGTCAAGTGAACAGTTTTGTTTTATTCATTTGTCAGATGCCTTTTCAACGGGTTCGTCTATTATGCCACAAAAGAGAAATCCGGATGCGGCAGAGTTAGTACGAGCGAAAGCAGGTCGATTGAATGGTTCGCTTATGGGATTGTTAACGGTGATGAAAGGATTACCGCTTGCTTATTCAAAGGATATGCAAGAAGATAAAGAATATGTATTTGATGGGGCTTTGAGTTTGAAATTATCACTCGCAGCAATGACAGGGATGATTGCTGATTTGAAAGTGAATAAAAAAGCCATGAAACAAGCAGCGGATTTAGGGTATGCAACAGCTACGGATTTTGCTGATTGGCTTGTCCGTGAATTAGGGATTCCTTTTCGTGAAGCACATTACATAACAGGGCGTGCTGTGGCATTGGCAGAAAGAAAACAGTGTCGCCTTCATGATTTATCATTAGATGAACTTCAAGCAATTTGTCCTGATATCAATGCGACACTTTTTGATGTTTTGACCGTTGAAAAATCTGTTGAAAGTCGTAAAAGCTTTGGGGGAACAGCACCTTCAGAGGTTCTTCGGCAAATTGCATATTGGAAAAAGCGTTTCGTGAGCGCTTGAATAATTGTATTTTAAAAGTAAAAAAGAAAGCAAGATGAGGAAAGAGGACTAATGAAAGTTATAATAAAGGGGTTGATGGTTGTCCTTTTTGGGGGCTTTGGTGTCGTTGGGTGTGGGCGTAAAGGATCATTGGAGATGCCTCCTACAAGTGTGGAAAAACCTAGGCAGGGAACATCTGTTGCTAAAAGTGAAGATGATAAACCTTTTATTCTTGATCGTTTGATAAAGTAGGAGGCAAGTGTGGATTTTTTCTCCTATCATCAAGGTATACTTTATGCTGAGGGGTGTTCACTTGCTATGCTTGCACAGGAGGTGGGAACTCCTTTTTACTGTTATTCGGCCAATGCATTGGTTACACATTTTAAGGACTATCAAAGAGCATTTCAAGGGATGCCCAGTCTGATTGCTTATGCGGTTAAAGCGAATTCTAATCAAGCAGTTTTGCGGCTTTTAGCTAACAATGGAGCGGGAGCTGATGTGGTCTCAGAAGGTGAATTACGGCGTGCTCTTGCTGTTGGTATTCCGGCGCATTGTATTGTTTATTCTGGGGTTGGTAAAACCGTGAGAGAGATAGATTTTGCTCTTTCTCAGAATATTTATTGTTTTAATGTTGAATCAGAGCCGGAACTTGAACAGTTATCGCAACGCGCTGTTGCACTTTCAAAAATAGCACGTGTTTCATTGCGTATTAATCCAGATGTTGATGCAAAGACCCATAAGAAAATTACAACAGGAAAATCTGAAAATAAATTTGGTATTCCCTTGTTGTTGGCAAGAGAGGCTTATAAAAGAGCGTCCTCTTTGCCTGGATTGCAGGTTTGCGGTATTGATATGCATATTGGCAGTCAAATTTGTGATTTAAAGCCGTTTGAGGAGGCGTTTATTATTATCGTAGATTTGGTGCGTCAATTGTGGAGTGATGGTTATGCAATAACGCATATAGATATTGGTGGCGGGCTTGGTATTGCCTATGGTTGTGAACAACATACCGTACCCTCCCCTTTTGATTATGCCGCGCTGGTAAAGAAGCATATTGCTCCTTTAGGGATTAATATTGTGGTGGAGCCGGGGCGGAGCATTGTGGGTCAAGCTGGTGTGTTGGTAACCTCTGTTCTCTATTTAAAAAAGGGGCAAGGGCGGAATTTTGTTATTGTGGATGCGGCGATGAATGATCTGATGCGTCCAACGCTTTATGATGCTTGGCAGAATGTCGTCCTTGTGAAACAAGCAGCAAAAGACGCCTCCCTTATTCGTGCAGATATTGTGGGTTCTGTTTGTGAGACTGGTGATTATTTAGCATTAGATCGTTGCTTGCCAATTTTGGCACCCAGTGATCTTTTGGCAATTACGCAAGCTGGGGCTTATGGTGCCGTGATGGCGAGTACTTATAATAGCAGACTTCTGGTCCCTGAAGTTCTCGTTCAAGATATGCGTTATGCAGTTATTCGTCCACGTCTTGATTATGCGCAATTAATGGGATGTGATCATATTCCTGATTGGATTGAGCCCAAATTAGATTGAGCATTATTAAATATTTTTGGTCTTATTTTTACTAAACTTTGATGAAACAATTTATTTTCTAGAAATTGTTCTGTATGGGGTTTATGATCTTAATGCACCACGGTAAAAGGGGATAAATGCTTGTTTATGAAAAATAAAAACATCAAAGGCTTTGCAATGAAGCTTTTGTGTGTGCGCATTTTGATGTGGGGGATCCTTTCATTGGAACGGATCTGGGGTCGGTTATTACCATTTTTCCTTGTTCTTAGTCTGTTTTGTTCGTTTAGCTGGTTGGGACTTTTTGGCGTTTTGGGCTATTGGTTCCATTGGCTTTTACTTGGGGCTATGCTTGTTTGTGCTGGGGTAAGTTTATTTTTTCTTATTGGTTTTCGGTTTCCCACAATGCGGGAAGTGGATCACCGTCTTGAACGTGTCAATGGCCTTAAACACCAGCCTTTGAATATTCAGACAGATCGTTTATGTTCTGAAAATGATGAAGATTTTAGTGTTGTTATTTGGCGTGAACATCAACGCCGAATGGCAAAGCAATTATACCATTTAAAAACTGGATTTATCTCTCTTAATAGTGCGGATTATGATCCTTTAGCTTTGAGGGCTTTGTGTGCTCTTCTTTTTGTGTGCGCTTTTAGTTTTTCTTTTGGTTCACAAGGGGGGCGTTTGGCTGATGCCTTTGATTTTCGTCCTGTCGTTGATGAAAAACTCATGCGGATTGATGCTTGGGTAACACCACCTGCTTATACCGGTGTGGCACCGATTTATTTGACAAAAGATGAGAAAACACAACTAGAAATCCCTGAAGGGAGTAATGTTGTTGTGCGTGTTGTCAATGGGGCTGGCATTACAGTAAAAGCAAAGTCTGTAGAAGATGGGAGGGAAATTTCGTTTTCAGAGAAAACGGAGCAAACAGCTTTTAATGATCCAATTGTTCATTTTGAAACACATTTAAAGCATTCAATAAATTTATTTGTATCATCACGTCGTAAAAAACAGCAATGGCATTTGCAGATAATTAAGGACACGCTTCCAACAATTCATTGGTTGGAAAAACCAGGGAGGATTTTAACGGGATCATTGGAGTTACGATATGTGGTGGATGATGATTATGGTGTGACAAAGGCTTTTGTTGAAATAGAGCCTTTTCTTCCTCAGAATAAAAGTGCTTCTTCTCTTTATAATGCTCCGGAAATAGAACTTCTTCTTCCGCGTGGTGGAAAGGGGAAAATGCGAATGGTGCAGGATATATCAGCGCATCCATGGGCGGGTTCGCAAGTCAAAATTACTTTGGTGGCAGAAGATGGTGCGGGGCAGAAAGGACGTAGCAAAACTTTTGTTATGATATTACCACAGCGTGTTTTTTCGAATCCTGTTGCACGCGCAGTGGTTGAACTGCGTCGTTTATTAGCTCTTAATCCTTTAGCGCGAGAGCGGGTACTTGATATGCTTTCTGCTTTGCTTGTGCGTCCAGAAAAGGGGTTGCAAAATGCATCGCATTTTATTGTTCTACAAAGTGCGTGGACAAGACTTTCTTTAGCACAAACAGACGAGGATTTGCGCAATGTGGTGGATTATTTATGGCAAATTGCTTTGGGTATTGAAGGCAATCAACTTGAATCCGTGCAAAAAAAGTTAAAACAAGCACAAGCTGCTTTACGTGATGCATTGCGTTACGGTGCTTCAGCGGCAGAAATTGAACGGCTTATGGCAGATTTACGTCAAGCTATGGATGCGTATATTCGTGCTTTGGCTGAAAAAGCACCGGATAGTCAAGTTTCTAAAAATTCTAAAAGCTCAAAAAGTCCTAATCTTTCTGAAGCTACATTACAAGAAAAGCTAAATTTAATTGAGGAAATGGCTAAAACAGGCTCTTCTTTAGCAGCTGAACAACTCTTGGCGGAAGTTGAACAGACGCTTGATCATTTGCATGTGCAAAAAGGTAATCAAAATGAGGGAGAAAAAAGCCAATCTGCACAAATGAAAGAAAAGATGGACCAGCTTGGAGATTTAATGCGTCGTCAGCAAGAAATTCTCAATGAAACACATCAGTTAGAGATGGAACAAAAACGCGGAGAAAATGTACCGGAAACACAAAAAAAATCTTTAAAAAAACGTCAAGCTGAATTGCAATCTGAATTATCAACATTAGAAAAAGAATTATCAGAACAAGGATTTGAAACAGGGGGCGCCTTGAAAAGGGCAGAAGAAAAAATGAATTCTGCGGAAAATGCTCTTGATAATGGAAATCATCAGGTATCTATACAAAATCAGTCTGATGCTTTGGAATCTTTGAGGCAAGGTGCACAAAATGTTTTGAAAAAAATGCGCGAAACACTTAAAGAAACGGGAGATGATCAAAATGCTGATTCTGGTCCTAAAGATCCGTTAGGACGTCCACTTTCTTCAAAAACAGATGAAGAACAAGAAGGCGAGGCACTCCCACAAGAAAGTGATCAAATGCGTACGCGGCAGATTTTGGATGAAATTCGCAAACGTCTTGGTAAAGAGCATCTTTCAGAAGAAGAAAAAAACTATCTTGAAAGATTGCTTCATTTTAATTAATCAGTGTTGGCTTTTTTCTTAATTGATGTCAAAAACAGTGTATGAAGAACCTCTATGGAGTTCAGCTTCAAAGAAAATAATTAAAGCACTTGTAACGCGATAATCATTCTATTGTACTGCTTTTTTAATCATTTAAGTTTAAAATATGCAATATTGAAGTGTTCGCTATTGCGGAGAAAGAGCAGAAGTCCATATAAGTTGGATATATGAAAATCTGTAATGTTTGAAATTTGTTTCTACATGGTATGTTGAGTTGGATATCGTTACGCTGAAAGATTTTTATGCTTCTGCACTTGGGCTGCGTGTGCAAAAGACGCTGTGTGACCAATTAAATTTATGGTGGCCTGATCTTACGGATAAACGGATTATGGGGTTGGGTTATGCGATTCCTTATCTTTCTGTATTGCGTGAACGTGCCCAACAATGTTTTGCTTTTATGCCTGCTGCTCAGGGTGTTTCGCCTTGGCCTTGTGCTGAGAAAGTTGCTACAGCGCTTGTTTTTGAAGAAGATTTGCCGCTTCCTGATGCGTCAGTTGATTGTATTTTATTGGTCCATGCATTAGAATATACAGAAAATTCATTTGAAACGTTGAATGAAATATGGCGTGTTTTAGCACCCAATGGTCATTTGATCGTTATTGTTCCTAATCGCTCTGGCTTTTGGGCGCGCAATACGACTACGCCCTTTGGTTATGGCGAACCTTATAGTCAACAACAGCTTATTCGTTTGTTCGAAAAAACAAATTTTATTTCTGGACCAATACAAGAAATTGTACACTATATGCCCTCTACGGGGTATTTTTCGCGGTTGTTCTCATTTTTTTACGAGCCATTTGCTCGCTATCTTTTGCCTTATTTTGGTGGACTCTTAATGTGTCAGGCACAAAAACGTGTTTATCAGGGTCTGCTCGTACAGCGTCGTCAGTCGCGACGTATTTTTATTCCTGCTTTATCACCACAGACAAGAAATATTTTAAATTATAAAGATAATTAATCATTTTGTCATTGTCATAAGAACCGCAAGTATAAAAGGATTCTCTTATTTCAATTTTTTGCATTTACAATTAAAAAATATTCTTTTGTACATTAATATGTGGAATTGGTATGTGAATAAAAATCTCAAGTATCTATATATCGAACCATATTTCATGAATAGCGGAAACATTTTAAAAGAAAAAATGCTGGTATCTTCGTAAGCATAAAAATAGCAGAGTCCAAAGGATCTTGCATAATATGGTTTATGGTGGTTAAAAACTGTACAAGGAAGGATTAAAATGCTTTTTATGAACCATCTCAAGTATCAAGGGCTCCTCTGCAACATCGAGATCTAACATAAGTGTGTGATGGTGCTGGCTTGTTCTTTTATAAGCGTAAAGATGGTGGTGCTCAGTGGCTTTATCGTTAGGATAAACATTTAGCGTTATATCATGAATTATATAATCTCTTAAGAGGAGATAAAGTCATAAAGAATGGAGGAAAACTATAAAGATAAAAAACATCTCTCAAGTTAGGTTAGTGAATGTGAGATAAAGCAATGCGTGGAGCTGTTTTTCTGAAAAAAATAATTATAAATAACACTCATCTAAAGATGATAGTTATGATCAAGAATGTTGCTAAAAGATATCACGATTATTTATATGCGAAACATATTAAAAACTTTAGAAAGAACAAAAGCATGTGAAACAGAAGTTACAAAGTATATCGTGAGAGTTGAAAGCATTTTTGTTTCTGGTTCTCATGTTGGAATATTTCGTTTTTTATTCGTAATGTTATATATTTTGTCATAAGAGTAAGTTCTAAGTAATAGCATTCGAATTATATGCGAAGTTTTTTTCATCTCGTTTCTGTTTTCATTTAGGATATTAAAATTATTTTTGAAACAGTAAATCTCGAATTAAAGATTTAAACGGTAACCATTTTGATCTGTTATGAGAATTTGTGCATTGGAGGGATCGTTTTCGATTTTTTGTCGCAAACGATAGATATGGGTTTCTAAAGTATGGGTGATAATATTTTCATTATATCCCCAAACTTGTTCTAACAATGTTTCACGGCTGACAATTTTATCATTGGCATAATAGAGACATTTAAGGATCGCTGCTTCTTTTTCTGTGAGACAGATTTTATTGTTGCATTGATCAAGAAGAAGTTTTTGTCTTAGTTTAAAAGTATAGGGACCAATATGAAAGGTTGCGTCTTCATTTTGTTCATATTGGCGCAACTGTGCTCGAATTCTCGCCAATAACACTGCAAAGCGAAAGGGTTTTGTTACATAATCATTGGCGCCTGTTTCAAGATCTAAAATATTATCACAGTCTGTATCATAATTTGTTATCATGATAATGGGAGCACGAAATCCTTGGGTGCGTAATTGTTTAACGGCTTTGTAGCCATCAAGATCAGGAAGTTGAAATCCCAAAATAGTGAGATCAATATTTTCTTTTTGGATTATTCTCATTCCCGCTTCTGCTGTTTTTGCTTGGGAAATTTTAAATTCTTGATGCATTTGCAATTGTTCTACTAAAATGGGGCGTAGATCATCGCCTTCAACGATTAAAAGAGTGTATTGGTTCATGTTTTTCCTTATAGGCATGTTGATGCACTGATTGATATAGTTTCATGAAAAATGAGATTTCATGCAAGAAAAATTAAAAGAGGAAAATTAAAAAAAAGTCTTTGAAAAAATAAACTTTTATAATTTCTATGGTTGTTTGCCGAAAAGAAGGTGTTTCCGTCTGCAGAGTATTTTACGTATTGGTTGGAAGCATTTTTTATGCTTTAGAATGTGTTTTAGCCATTGAGTGTCATCATTTTTACGCTTATGGAGAAACAAGCTAGCACTATCATTCACTTTGCCAGCTCGTGGGTGTTGCGGACAGTTCTTGGCACTTGAGACGATTCATAAGAGGAATTTTTAGTGCTTTCTTTCACGTTTTTTATCTATATGGGACTTTCTCCGCTTAGAATATGCAAGCAAATAGCTTTTGATTGATTCAATATAAACAGGTTGGGAATGAGAGAATCCAGCGGCATGAGAGGCTCTCATCCAACATGCGAACAATGAACACTCAATATGATGCGTTTTTTAAGCGTGAAGAGAACTGTGCAACACCTAGCAGATATGCACCGTTTAGGAGAATTTCACGGTCATTTTTATTGTTTTTTTATCCACGTTTAGTTTTGTTTTTTCGTAGAGTTTGTGTGCGAAGAGGTCTGTGTGATGCTCGTGGGTGTTGCTTATTATAATCGTTGAGTAAGTCTTGCCTTTAGAAATGCCTAAAAAATACCTAATGAAGGGGGGAAGTTTTGGGGCATTTTATATTGAGAAGAGTGCAGAATGAAAAATGATAAGGAAGAGTATCCTATTTATGTATTTAGCGTGAAAACACATCAATAGAGAGGGATGCCTTGTGCGATATGAAGTGCTTTTTCATATGAGTCTAACGGTAAATTCATCGAACACTCCCATCTTTACGCTTATGAACAAGTAAGCCGGATCACACACTTTGCCAGCTCGTGGGTATTTCGAGACAGCCCTTAGCACTTAAGACGGTTCATAAGAGCCATTTTCACTCTTTTCTTTAACAATTTTTATTCACACACTCATCCCGCTTTTTATGTGCAAGAAAGTGGTTTTAATTGATTCAACATGGGACAAATTTGAAATGGGAGAATCTTACGATATTCGGGACTCTTATTCAACATGCAAAACAGTAATTTATCATTATAAATCAATGGATTATTAATGAATAAAATTTATTGCTTTAAGATAAAAGCATTTCCTTCTTAAGGTTGCCCATCAAACAGACTTCTGTCCATTCCTCTTCTGTCACGGGTTGTACTGATAAGCGGCTGGCCTTGACCAACACCATATTTGCTAGTTTAGGATTGGCTTTGATTTGTTTTAATGAAACAGGTGTTGGCATGTCACAAAGTGCTCGGATATCTACACATTCCCAGCGTGGATCAGAACTTGTAGAATCAGGGTGTGCTTCAGCACATATTTCTACAATTCCTACAATTTCTAAACCTTTATTTGAGTGATAAAAAAAACCTTTATCACCATATTTCATAGTGCGCATATTGTTACGTGCTTGATAATTGCGTACACCATCCCATTGTTCGCCATTAACTCCTTTTTTCTTTTGCATCTTCCATGACCATTTATGGGGTTCAGATTTAAAAAGCCAATAAGCCATGAGTTCTCCTTTTTCATAGACTGTTATGCATTTTTATAAGTATCTTTGTAATACCATCAACGATGATTTTTAAAATGGGGTAAATAACGGCTATTATCTATTTTTCTTGTTTCAAAATAATGTGTAGTAGAGAGACGCGCTCCATTGATATTTCATGTTGTATAAAAGTATTTTGCTCTTTGTTTCTCTTTTCAACTATGGTCTGAAATGCGGTCACTATAAGAGTTTGTTGGAAAAAATTAAGAAAATTGGTTCTAAAAAGCTTTAAGATTACAATGACAATGAAACGAATAAATGGTCAAAGATGATGAGGTCAACGAATGGCATTCATATCTATGCTTTGTGGGAGAGAGTAGATCTTATTATGCTGTAAAATACCGTCATTTGAAGTGTAATGATATAAGGCAGTTTTTTGAAACATGAAGTTTTTAAGAATGTGTGGTGAATATTTAGGTTTATGTGTCGATCTTTGGGTTAAGTGAATTGTGTGAGTGGGAAGCAGGTGGAATCTGCTCGATAGAGAATTCGGACTATCTATAGACCGGATTGAGTAGAAATCTTCGTTCTTTAAGATGTGTGTAGGACGTCAATTTTATTATGCTTTTGTTCCACGGCGTCCCATCCCGATCAAGGGCGGAGCTTTTTCATCTAAGGGCCAGCGTGAGCGGGGTGCAATGTCAAGAGAGCTTGTTTCTCCTCGTGCGAGTTTTTGTGCACCGGCAAAAGCAATCATTGCAGCATTATCGGTACACAAGGAAAGAGGAGGGGCTATAAATTCAAAACCATGTTGATGGGCAAGTTCTTGCAACGTAGAGCGAATGGCTTGGTTTGCGGCAACGCCGCCCGCAACAACTAAAGCAGGAGAACGCTTTTCTTGATTATCAGAGAGAGGATATTGGTGGGTAAAGTGTTGTAAAGCTAGGTGAACACGATCACGTACCGTATCAGTCACAGCGGCTTGAAAACTTGCGGCAATGTCAGCAATATCATTTTCTGTAAGGGGAGCTATGGCTGTTGCGGCTTGTCGAACAGCAGTTTTGAGTCCTGAAAAAGAAAAGTCTAATCGTTTTTCACCTTTTAAAGGTCGTGGAAGAGGGATGCGATTTTTATCACCAAATAAAGCTGCTTTTTCAAGTGCTGGTCCACCAGGATAAGGAAGACCTAAAAGTTTTGCTGTTTTATCAAAGGCTTCTCCTAACGCATCATCAATAGTGGTTCCTAAACGCTGGTAGTTGCCTACTCCATGAACAATGATTGTTTGTGTATGACCGCCTGAAACTAAAAGTAATAAATAAGGGAAGCTGACGTTGTGCGTTAACACAGCTGTTAAAGCATGTCCCTCTAAGTGATTTACCGCAATAAATGGTTTGCCAGTGGCAAGAGAGAGTGCTTTTGCGCTCATAACGCCTACCAACAATCCTCCTATCAAACCAGGACCACTGGTGGCTGCAATGCCATCAATATCTTTTAATTTTGTGTTTGCTTCTGTTAGTGCTTGCAGAATTAAATGATCAAGAACTTCAACATGGGCACGAGCAGCAATTTCAGGAACAACACCGCCGTAAGGTGCATGGTGATCAATTTGACTCCAAACAACATTGGAAAGAATTCGGCTGTTTGATTCATTGTTATATTCAATGACAGCCGCTGCCGTTTCATCACAACTTGTTTCTATTCCCAGCAGACGCATTTTAAACAAAACCTTATATTGAAGCTTCTTTCTTGCGTGCGTACCATGAACAGAAAAAGATGCAAAGTATTTCTCTTAGAATTGATTTTTCTATGAAAAATATGTGTTTTGGCATTTTCTTTAAATTTTATGATATCGTTGATTAAAAAATAAAGCTGTATTTTCGAGTATAAAATGCAAATATTTTTTTAAAACTTGTCTATTAAAGTCTATAATTGTAAATATTATTGAGAAAAATGAGATTTGGAAAATTTCTGTAAATTTATACTCTTTCGAAGATATTTGAGAAAAGCTTCATTTTTAAAACTTTTTTCATTTTATTATTTTATTTTTGAAAAAAGTGTGCACAAAAAGTGATAAAGATGGTCGATTCTTCAAAACCAAAAGTTAAATCACATTATACTGGTACGCGCCGTAAGAAACCAGTTATTGAACATGAAGCTATTTCCCATGATTCAGAGGAAAAAATCCACAATTCTGTAGAATCTCCTGCACGAGAAAAACAGAATATGCAAGGTCAGGATAAAAGTATCTCTAGTACAATTTGGCTTTTCTTATCCCTTTCTGGGATTTTGGGGGGATTCATTGCTTTGGGAATTTTTATGGGGCTTCAATGGGCTGGTTTTTTTCCTTCTCCTTTTGTGGCAAATTCTGCTGGGGAGGAAAAAGCCTTGCAGATTGCTGAAGCCGCAAAAAGTCAAGGTGAAGACACAAAGGAACAATTGAGCCGGGTCTTTCAAGAAATCGATGCGTTAAAAACAGAGTTTTCTTCTTTTTCATCACAACAGTTTAAAACAACGAAAAATGATGAACTATCGAAAGAAGAAAGCAAAAAAGCTTTTACGATTTTAGAGGAAAAAGTAAAAACTCTTGAAGAAACTGTACAAACTTTTGTTAGAGAGTCGAAAGAGATAGAGACGGCTTTGTCTGTTGGGCAGAGCAATGCAAATGATCTTGCTGCGTTAAAACAACAGTTAGAAGCACTACAGGAAGAAACTGCTGTTAAAAATAGTGAGAAAAAAGAAATAGATACCGCGCTCTTTACTGCAATTAGTTCATTAAAAAATGCTGTAGAGCGTGGTGGATCTTATAATAATGAATTAAAGCTGTTGCGGCAATTATCGCCTTCGATTAATGGACTTGATGTGTTGCAAAAAACAGCTACTGTGGGTCTTCCAAGTTCAGCACAACTTTCAGTTGATTTTGCTCATGTTGCTGATGCAATTGTTGGCACGCAAAATCTTGTTGCGTCAGATGCTGGTTTTTTTGACCGAATTTTAGCGTGGATAAAAGGGCTCATTGTTTCGCGACCGATTGGAAATGTTGAAGGGACAACGCTGGGGGCTATTGCGGCACGCATGGAAGTTGCCATTCAAGCTGGTGATTACGAAAAGGCTTTGAGTGAATGGCAATCATTGCCCCAAAGTGCAAAAGATGTTTCAATGGATTTTGTTAAGCAGCTTGAAAGACATATTGCTATTCAACAGTTGTTGCAGCAATTGTTATTGTCTGTGCAACAAGGATCTTTTAAAGCAACAAAGATGTAAATAGGCCCAAGATGATACGTGTTTTTATTTATATTTTTGTTGTTTGTATCCTCGGTTTAGCTTTCACGTGGGTTGCTAATCACAATGGTATTTTTGTTCTCACATTTTTGCATTTCAGATTTTCTGCTTCATTTCTTACAGCGTTAAGTGTGCTTATTTTGTTTTTTGTAACGCTGGTGCTTTTATGGTGGTTATTGTCTTTCTTTTTTTCCATACCGAATGCTCTTTCCAATTATTTTTATAAACGCCATCAAAAGCGTGGTTACGAAGCTCTTTCAAAGGGGATTCTTGCAACTTTTGCTGGTGATAGTATGGTTGCGCAAAAAATGGAAACACGGGTTGCTAAATATCTTGCAGGAAAACAAGAGCCATTGGTAAAACTCTTACAAGCGCAAACCTTGTCTTTACAAAATGATTCTGTTCGCGCCATCGGTCTTTATGAAGAGATGAGAAAGGAAGATCCGACAAAACTGGTTGGACTTTATGGTTTGTTTCGTGAAGCGATGAAGAGTAAAGCTTATGAGGCAGCGCAACAATATGCCGAAGAGGCACTGACTTTATCGCCAGCACTTTTATGGGCGCATCAGGCGGTGCTCGATCGGTTAAGTACTGAGGGTAAATGGGATAAGGCACTTACTATTTTTGAAAGAACGCAAAAAGCTCTCCCGCGTTCTATTCGCGCGACTCCAGAGCGGCAGCATATACAGGTTTTACTACTAAGTGGGCAGGCACTTTCTTTGTTTGATACACATCCTGTACAAGCACGTGAAGCTATTTTGAAAGCCCATAAATTAGCGCCTGATTTTGTTCCAATAATAGTTATTGCTGCTGATATTCTTTATAAATTAAACGAAACGCGTAAAGCGGATAAAATGATTATAGCGGCTTGGCAAAAGGAGCCTCATCCTGACTTGGGAGTGCTTTATCTTGAAAGAGAAGAAGGAGCCATTGGGCGATTGAAAAGGGCTAAGACACTTGCTTCTTATAATAAAGATGCATTTGAGTCGGCTTTCCTTATTGCTAAAGCAGCTTTGGATGCTGGTGAAACAGCATTAGCAAGAGAGAAGGCACAAAAAGCATTACAATGTCATCCACGGGAAAGTGTTTATTTATTGTTGGCAGATATTGAAGAGGCACAGGGAAACAGTCAAGGTGCTGTGCGTCAATGGCTTTCTTTAGCACTTCGTGCTGAACGTGATCCAGTGTGGATGTGTGATGGGGCCATTTTTTCTTCTTGGTCAGCGGTTTCTCCAATCAGTGGACGTTTGGGCTGTTTTGAATGGAAGGCGCCTCCTTGTATGCCTTCTCTCACATTAGAGGCGGACAATATTGTGTCGAAAAGGCAAGACAAAGAGTATGTTATGGGAAAAAGTGATGATGTTGGAGATAAGAAGCTTGAAAAATTAACACCTATAGATGATTCTCTTTTGCATAATGCGCAGGTGGAGAAACAAGATATAAAAGAAAAAGATGTAAAAATGTTCAGTCAAACTCACTTAAATGTTGATGATCCAGGGGTTAAAACAGAAGAAGAAACATCTTTATCGAGGAAAAAATTTCGTTTATTTTAAATTGCATCAATATGGTAGTATGAGCGTTTTTTCAGAAGAAAAAATTAATATAGAAGAAAAAAAATTATCTTTAATCTTGTCCAATAAAATTATTCTCTTATGCTTAAAAAATGAAATTTTGCTTGGTAGCAGAGGTGATTGGTTAAAAAATGTTTTTAAATCAGAGATGTCTTGATAAAAAACAAAAAAATAACAAACCAAGGATTGCTGTCGTTATTCATCGGCGCTCTACCTATACTGGTCGTTTGGGAAAATTTTTACAACAAAATGGTTTTGTTCTTGATATTTATCGTCCTATTTTTGGACAAAAACTCCCTGATACATTAGAGCATTATGCCGGCGTTGTTATTTTAGGGGGACCGATGAGTGTGAATGACAGCGAAGCCTATATTGGTGAGGAAATTGATTGGATTTCGTTATCACTAAAGGAAAATAAGCCTTTTTTGGGTATTTGTCTTGGAGCACAAATGTTAGCGCGAAATCTAGGGGGGCGCGTTGGTACAAGAAGTGATGGGACTGTTGAAGTCGGCTGGTATCCACTAGAAGCAACCCCACAAGGGAAGGAATTGATGGATTGGCCAGAGATGGTCTACCATTTCCATGATGAAGGTATTTATGATTTACCGAAAGAGGCAATGCTTTTGGCAACAGGGAATACATATCCTACACAAGCTTTTCGTTATGGAAACAATGCATGGGGCTTGCAGTTTCATGCTGAATTTACACGCGCTATGATGCGGCGTTTGGTCGTGCGTTCGGCACATAAATTGACTGAAAAAGGTGCTCAACCTGCTTGTGCACATTTGAAAGGTCGTTTAATCTATGATCGAGCTTTGAGTCAATGGTTTGAAAGCGCATTACACCAGATTTTTTGTACACCGCCCGTACTTGTGTGATTATTAATAACGCATTGATTTATATAGGTAATTCACGGTTTTGTATATTGAATGAGAACCCCGAATATAGTAAGGTTTTTTCATTCCAAACCTGTGTATATTGACTCAATAAAAACCTCTTGTTTGCATGTCACAAGTAGGGCTGGCGTGTGGGCAAAAACTGTATAAGAAAAGACTAAAAATGCTTCTTATGAACTGTCTTAAGTGCCAAGAGCTGTCGCAACATTTGGGGGCTAGCCAAATATAATGATGGTGCTGGCTTTGGGGCCTCCATAAGCGTAAAGATGGGGGGCTCAATGGCTTTATCGTTAAGAAACACTATTCATTATCATTTTTGTTGTGCTGTAAAAGAGTATGGTTTAAGGCAGAGGTAGAAAATCTATGTAAAACTTTACACATGAGGTATTTTTTGTTAAAGGGTATAATCGTTCTTCTTAAGAAAACCTTGTTGAGTTTATGAGATACAGTACTTTAGAATGATGTATGGGGGCTTCTTGAAGTGATCAGTAGATAAAGTCCGGTCGATTAAGAAGTTGGGTTGTGTATAAACTGACCGGGGTTAGAAATCTTTGTCCTTTTTAGGGTGGGAGAAAGTTAAGAGATAAAGAAAGTTTTAATGTTGTCCAAATCCTCTCAATTACCATTAAGACGAAAAAGTTTTTCTTTAAGCTATTTAATTTTTGGGCTTTTTTGTTTGGCTCTGATATTTATTTATAGCGCACTCTGGTTTTTTTTTCACGTAAAATAGAAGACCATGTTTCTGATATATTTGTAAAAGTATCTTCCCATAATATGGCGGCGGTATGCGAGAATGTACGCAGGGATGGTTATCCTTTACGTGTCGGTGTTGTTTGTGACAAGTTTCAATTTTCTTGGCCTTTACATGGGGTTTCTTTATCGACGGGGCGTTTGACGGCTGGTGCACCAATTTATTCACCTTATTTGGTCGAGTTTAATGTTCGTTCTCCTGCATTAATTGTTTTTTCCGGAAAAACTCCTATAGTATCGCATTGGCGCAATTTGGTGATTGAAACAGAGCCTTATTGGAAAACGGGTAAAACATTGAAGTTTATAGCTGAAGGGCTTGAGATTTCATCTTTTTCCTCTTTCTCTGAAGATCAAAAGCTTCAAGAAGCATTAAGAGCACAAACGATAGATAAAAAAACGACACAAGAAAATATTGAAGATCCGGCATCTTTGCAAAATACGCATGACGTAATTATTCAGCCATTAGAGCCACAAGATATGCCTCAAAAAATAACGGCAGAATTTTTGCGTTTTGATCTAAAACATGAAAAGAATGATTTATCGGGACATATAACTTTTGACGGTTTTGATGCTTCTCCCTTTTTAAAATCTTCTTTTGTTGATATTCCTAAAATTGATGGTAATTTGAAATGGATTTTAAATGACATTTCTTTTCTGTCTGAAGATGAAGAAAAAAATTGGCAACAGCGACTGTATGGAAAAAGTGGACTTTTAAAGCAAGGTGAATTGACTTTTCATACAGGTGGTGCAGTGCGTATTAGTGGACCTTTTTCTTTTGATGATGAAGGATATTTGACAGCAAAATTTGAACTTGTCCTTATTCAGTCCATGAAGCTTCTTGACACTCTGCAGCGCTTATTTCCCGCGCAAGCCAATAATCTTCAAGCGTTATTTTTTATTTTAGGTGCTTTGCCTAAAAATGCGGACGGCGCTCCCGTTCTTTCATTGCTCATTAACAATGGGTGGATAAAACTGGGATTTTTAAAACTTGGTCGTCTTGCTCCACTTTAGGTGTTGTACCAAAGCCTTTTTTCATCTTTACTATCAAATTTCGACTTTTTCTGATTTTCACACTTTTTTGCAATTTTAGAGTGTCAAAATATATTTTAACAAAATGCGTATTTAATGGTAAAAAAAAATAGCTATAAAAATAAAAAATTATCACCTACTCCTAACTCGTCCAACCTCTTTTCACTTAGTACAAAATCTTATGTCAAACTACATATAGCAACAGTGTTTGTATGGAAAAAGTGGTATTTTAAAGTATGCTGAATTGCCTTTTTATACAGGTGGTGTGGTTCTTTTTAGGAACCTTTGTCTTTATATATGGAATGAGCATATTGCATATATCTGTTTGGGTGTAACCTCTTAAAACAAGTAAATAGCCTAGTTGGAGGAAGATATGAAGTTGTAAAGGGGAAAATCAACATCCATCTTTACTGTCATTTTTTATTCGATTTTACGCATTTCAAAAGCAGTTACAGTTATATCTTTTAAATAATGGATTAAGCTTATCCTTTTATTTCTGATATTTTTTAATGAAGCCATATGTCTTCCACGTAAAACAGAATATATTTGTATTGCATATTTACGCATTTGTTAAAAAAATATTTCTCAGTACTTCTTATTTCCGATGTCGCTTATGAATGGTATAAGGATAAAGCCATTAAGCACCACCATCTTTTCGGTTATGGAGTAACAAGCTAAGGGGCAACACCATCATATTATATTTGCTAACTCTCAATGTTACTGCAGATTTTGGCACTTGAGGCGGTTTATGAGGGGCATTTTTAGTTCTTTCTTTACTGTTTTTATCTATTCGGCTTTCCCATTTGCAATATGCAAGGGGAAATGGGGTTAATTAATTGAATATAAACAGATTTTAAATGAGACAAATTTAGAATATCGAATTATCAGTCATCATAAAAATGATAAAATTATGATTGTAAATCAATATATTATATTTTTATGATGAAGGATATTTGACAGTAAAATTTGAATTTATTTTTTATTTTGAGTGCTCTGTCTAAAAATGCAAGATAGGGCTTCCGTTCTTCCCTTGTTGGTTAGTCATGGATGGATAGAACGGAGCAAAAGCTTAGCTGTTTTGTACTGCTTTTAAGTCTGAAAGTTTATGTTTTTAGGGTGAAAAATCAATCCTGTTGTTTTTTTGAAATTGTTGCAAACAATTCTATTGTGATAAATAGCGAGATTTTATTTTGGGTGTTATGTTTAAAATGCAAACTCCCGCTCTATATTTTTGCTGGTTTGTTGTGGTGGTGGGATAGAACGGGAGATTGAGTGGGTCGTTTTGTATTTGCTTTAGGTTTGAAAGCCAACATTTTGAAGTTGAGAAATCAATCCTGCTGCAAAAGTAAAACGAGAAATATTGAGATCATTTTCAATAAGGGCACTAATGCGGTTTGTAATATTATGAATATTATTTTCTTCTGTTTTTTTCCAAGTGTCAAAAGGATCTTTTTTCTTGCCATAATTTTTGAGGATTTTCATAACGATTTGCCGTAAGCTTTCGGAAACATTTTCTTTGGCTTGGCTTAGAGCCATACTATCATAATAATCTAAGATGGGAATTGTTCGACGAGCTTCATTAATGCGGTTTATACGAATGATTTGTGCAAGCGAGAAATAAATCTCTGCAGTTTTAATAAGATCACTGTTGCTTTGTTTTGCAATCAAAGAAATATCACAGATTATTGGTGCTGCTTCCAAGAGAGCCAATTGTTTTGCTAATGCTTTTGGTGCTCCTTCTTCACTGTAGTGTAGTGCTTTTTCTTCAATCTTTTGATTAATATCGTTGTTGGGAGAATGCATAAGCTCTTTTTCAATAATACTACGGGCTTGCTTTATTGTTTTTACAATTTCTTCTAGTGGACGTGAGAGATCCATGTTGTGCAAACCCCAATTGGTTGTTTCAAAGAGCATTGGGGTCATTGCTGCATAGAATTTGTTTTGGACAAGACCAGGTATTTTATTATCAAGCTTATCAATTTGATCAGACAATTGAGGAATTTCAAAACCATCACGGATGGCAATAAAAACGCGAATAATATTTTCAACCTTTTGTTGTGTTTCATCGTGTAGCCGATTAACAAAAGTAGGGCCTCCACGATTTACAATGTCATTGGCAATCAGCGTTGCGATAATATTACGACGCAATTGATGGTTAATCACTTCCTTCTTAAAATTTTCTTGAATTTGGGTTGGAAAATAGTTCAGCAAGGCTGTATTGAAATAGTGATCATCAACAATGGGGCTATTAGCAATTTCTTCTTTTAAGGTCAATTTAGCATAGGCAAAAATAACGGCGAGTTCTGGACGGAGAAGACCTTTGCCTTGGGTTGTTCTTTGTCGTAAAATTTGCTCATCAGGGAGTATTTCAACTCTGCGATCTAGAAGCTTTTTTTGTTCCAAATCGTGCATAAAGCGTATTTGATAGGGCAAATCAGTAGTGCTTTGGTTTTCCGCCAAAGAAAGAGCAAGAGGTTGTAGATAATTGTTGCGCAAGACGAGTTGCTCGACTTGAGGTGTCATTTTCTTCAAGAGCTTATTGCGATCTTCGCGGGTTAATGTTTTGGCACGTAGTGCTGATGCAAGAACAATTTTGAGATTGACCTCAATATCAGAACAATTCACACCAGCAGAATTGTCAATGGCATCCGTATTGCATCGACCACCATTTGAGACATATTCAATCCGTCCACGTTGTGTAACACCAAGATTAGCTCCTTCACCAATAATTTTTGCACGCACTTGTTCTCCGGTAATGCGTATTGCATCATTTGCGCGATCACCTACTTGAGCATCGTTTTCTGTTGCAGCACGGATATAAGTACCAATACCGCCGAACCATAAAAGATCAACCGGGGCTTTGAGAAGAGCAGAGATAATTTCAAAGGGTGTTCCTGTTTGTTTTTCAAAACCAATGGCTTGTGCTGCTTCAGGTGAGAGAGTAATGGTTTTTTCTTTTCGTGAGAAGATACCACCGCCCTTTGATAATTTGCTTTTATCGTAATCTTGCCAACTTGAGCGAGGAAGTTTAAAAAGGCGCGTACGCTCTGCGTAGCTTTCGTCTATGTTTGGATCTGGATCAATAAAGATATCGCGGTGATCAAAAGCGGCAATCAATTTTGTTTGTTTGGAAAGCAGCATTCCATTACCAAAGACATCACCAGACATATCGCCAACACCGACACAGGTGAAGGGCGTTGTTTGAATATCATGATTAAATGATTCTCTAAAATGTCTTTTGACGGCTTCCCATGCGCCTTTAGCTGTAATACCAATGTCTTTGTGGTCGTAACCTGCTGAGCCTCCAGAGGCAAAAGCATCATCAAGCCAAAAGTGGTTTGCTTGGCTGATGGCGTTGGCTGTATCAGAAAAAGTTGCTGTTCCTTTGTCTGCTGCTACAACAAAATAGGGGTCAGGGTCATCATGACAGATGATATTGTGGGGCGCACTTATTTTGCCATTAACCAGATTGTCTGTGATGGAGAGCAAAGCAGTGATAAAGTCTGTATAAGCTTGACGTGCTGCTTCTATGATAACAGCACGGTCATTTGTTTGGGGAAGCCGATGGGGATAGAATCCACCTTTTGCACCCGCAGGAACGATAACTGCATTTTTAACTTGTTGGGCTTTGACTAAGCTCAGCACTTCGGTACGATAATCTAATGCACGATCAGACCAACGAATTCCGCCACGGGCAATAGGTCCAAAACGCAAATGGACTCCTTCAACTTCCGGTCCATAAACAAAAATTTCTCGGTAAGGGCGCGGTTCAGGCAAACCTTCAATCTGGCGCGGATTTAATTTGGTGGCTAAAATACGCCGTGGACTTCCATCAGGAAGAGGCGTAAAGGCATTTGTTCGTAAACTCGCCTCTATAAGGTTACAATAACGGCGTAAAATGAGATCATCATCTAAACCAGAGACTTTCCGTAATTTTTCTTCAATGCGCTTTTGAATGACTTGTTGGTTTTTTTCCCGTTCTTTTTCTGTATGGCTTTGATGAAATTTTAAATGAAATAAAGCATAAAGATCTTGGGTGATGTCAGGATAAGCATTTAAAGTTTGGGCAACGCGATCTTGCGAATAAGGAATTCCAGCTTGTTGGAGATAGCGCCCATAATGGCGCAAAATAACAATTTCATGCCAATCAAGCTCAGCTGTTTGGGTGAGAGCATTAAAGCCGTCATTATCAGCATTTTGTGCCCAAATGGCTTCAAAGGTTTCGGCGTGTTTTTGACCGTCTTTTTCAAAATCGATACAGCGTTGGAAAGTACTTTCTAGCTGCATATCATGAAGATACACAGAGCGCCCATTGCCATCTGGTAATTCAAGAGTTTGTTCAGCAATAACGCGAAACCCCATATTTTCAAGGAGTGGTACACGTTTGGAAAGGGCAAGTGCTTCATGGCGGTGAAAAAGCCGAAGAGAAATGCACTGTTTTTCTTTGTTTTGTGCATGATAAAAGATCACGAAAAGGGGCTTTTCATCATGAAGACTTAGAATATGTCCGGCATCGTTAATAGCGTCTTCAGCTGAAAATAAATCACGATAGCTGTTGGGGAATTCACTGGCTAGACGTGTTTGTTGCTCTGTTATTTTCTTGTTAAGAGCGATGGCTTGAACCCTGTCTTCCCAACTTCGTGCAATCGAACGTACATGTTGTTCAAGTGTGGAGCGCTCAATAAGGGGAACAGTTTCGTTTCCTTTACGATGGATGATATAATAGACACGTATAAGAGTGCTTTCCAAAAATAGCGGATAAGATTCAAAAAAGTCACCTTTATAGAGCTCAACAAAATGTTCGCCAACTTTTTCACGCAGGCTGCTGTTATATTGATCACGCGGTACGTAGACAAGGATAGAAACAAAGCGCCCAAAAGAATCAGTATGGGCAAGAACCCGTAAACGTGGGCGCTCATCTAATTGTAGAATAAGTTTAGTGTTTTCTGTCAATGTATCAACATCAGAGCGAAACATTTCATCTCTTGGATAGGTTTCTAAAGCACTGATGAGTGCTTTTCCTGAATAATCGGCGTGATTGTGTCCAAGACGTTGAATAATAGTTTGGGCTTTTTCTTTTAAGAAAGGAATTTGCAAAATAGAACGTGTATAAGCTGAGGAGGTAAAAAGCCCTACAATGCGTAATTCTCCACAGAGTTGGTTTTCTTTATCAAAGATTTTAAGACCAATATAATCCAGCCAAACAGAACGGTGAATTTTGGAGCGGCTGTTCGCTTTTGTCACGATAAATAGATTATCGCTTTCCATGAAGGATAAAACTTCTTGAGGAGGCTCTTTCATGCTTTTATCGTCAACAATATGAATAGAAGCATCCGTGAGTATACCAAGTTCAATATTACTCGCTGTAAAGGATTTTAGGGGTTTTTGGTCTTTGATGAAGTTGTAAGTGCGCATACCAAGGAAAATGAAATTATCGTCCATTAGCCAGTGAAGAAACTCAATGGCCTTTTCGCCTTCTTGTTTGTAGTGCGGGGGAAGACTTATTTGGTAGGCATGAATATGCTTTTCAACTTCTTCAAGCATAGGTTTCCAGTCTTGTACAGCAGCATTAACCTGTTCAAGAACTAAGGTGAGTTCATTTTCAAGTTTTTGTATTTGCTGTTTGTTTAATGACTCGATGTGAATTTGCATCAGACTGATGCGTTTTCCAGAAGCACAATCAATAATGGGGTGTGCAATCAAATAGATATGGTTTTTGTGTTGATTAAAAACATTTAAAATAGAATCGAGAAGGAAGGGTTTGTTATCATTGACAAGCGTGATAACGGTTATAGGTCTGTTACTGCGGGTTAAATTTTGCTCAAAGCAGATGGTATTTTTTCCCGTCTGATGGAGATTAAAAGCTTTTACCGCGATGGCTGTGGCTTTTTGAAGTTCTTCATTTTCATAATAAGCAATATCTTCTTTATCGGTTTGGGCAAAAAGGATTTGTTCTATTTTATCTTGGGTGTTTTTTGTCTCTGTTTTTTTTTGTTGCAACACATTCACTCTCCCTTTTTACTCTTAGGGGTCTTTTCTTCTCTTTATTAAAAGCAGACCATTATATTTTTTATATACTGTAACACCTTCTTTCTAAAGAAAATAGCTCTTTATTTGAAAAGAATGAGTTTGTTTTTGCTATTTTTTAGTAATATTTTGTACTTTAAAGAAATATTTTTCTTCAAGGAAAAGGCATTTTTAGTATTTTTGTATGTTAATAGTTTGTTTTTTAAAATATACAAAATGAAAGTAAAAAAAGAAGCAAAAGTAAAAAAAGAATGGCGCATTTACCAGAAAGACTTTTAAGTGGTTACCAAAACTTTATAAACAATCATTTTTTATATAAAATAGCAGATTATCAGCAATTGGTGATTGAGGGGCAGAAACCTGAAGTTTTGGTCATTGCTTGTTGTGATTCGCGTGCAGTACCAGAAATGATTTTTGATGCTAAGCCAGGGGAAATTTTCACCCTGCGCAACGTGGCGAATGTGGTTCCTCCTTTTTCTCCTGATGACCAATATCACGCAACATCAGCAGCTCTTGAATATGCTGTGCAATTGCTTGAGGTGAGACATATTGTCGTTTTTGGTCATGCCCATTGTGGAGGTATTCGTACTGCTCTTAATGAGACATATAAATCTTTATTATCAAATGATTTTATCGGTCAATGGATCAGTCTTTTAGCACCAGCCGCAGAAATTGTTTTGAATAATAAGTCGCTGTCGTGGCCAGAAAAACAGACGGCATTAGAGCAGCTTTCTATTCGTCATTCGTTGAGAAATTTAGAGACGTTTCCATGGATAAAGCTTCGCAAAGATCAAGGTTTTTTGACATTGCATGGGGTTTGGTTTGATATCTCTAGCGGAAAATTATGGAGCATGGAACAGGAAACAGGTTGTTTTATGCGTGTTGAAGTTGAAAGTTTTGAAGTATAGTATTTGTTGTTTTTATTTCTTCGTATAAAAAGACATTTTATGATAAAACTTGACAAAGCTGGGGTTTTATTGTTTGAAGGAGCAAGCTTTCAGTGACAAAATTAACTTGGAGCCACCGACTGAGACCCCGGTTTAAGGGTATAAAGAGATCTCAGAGGTCAACATCCGACGGCGCGATGCGTTCTCGGATGCTATTTTGGTTTGTTTGTTATGCAACAATGAGGTAAATGATGTTTGAATCCTTGCAAGAGCGACTTGGTTCTATCCTGTCTCATTTGACGGGACGTGGCGCTTTATCGGATCAGGATGTTGTAGAGGCGCTGCGTGAAATTCGTCGCGCTTTATTGGAAGCTGATGTTGCTCTTGATGTTGTGCGCTCTTTTACCGATAGAGTTCGGGAAAAAGCTGTTGGGGCCCAAATCGTTAAATCAATTAAACCAGGCCAAATGGTGGTTAAAATTGTTCATGATGAATTGGTTCATATTCTTGGAAATGAAAGTGTTCTGAGTGATTTAAATGCACCAGCTCCTGTTGTTATCATGATGACTGGTTTGCAAGGTTCGGGAAAAACAACCACAACAGCAAAGCTTGCAAAACGTTTTACTGATAAGCACAATAAAAAAGTTCTCATGGCGTCATTAGATACACGCCGTCCCGCTGCACAGGAGCAATTGCGCCAATTGGGAGAACAGGCAAAACTTGCAAGCTTGCCTATTATTGCGGGTCAGCTGCCCGTTGATATTGCATTACGTGCTGTGCAAGCTGCTAAATTGGGTGGTTATGACGTGCTTATTCTTGACACAGCAGGACGTAATCATATTGATGAAGCTTTGATGCTCGAATTGGCTGAAATTAAAGCATGTTCCCTTCCTCATGAGATTATGTTGGTGGCTGATAGTTTGACGGGGCAAGATGCTGTTCATCTTGCTCGTTCTTTTGATGAGCGTGTAGGGATTACGGGGATTGTTTTAACACGGATGGATAGTGATGGGCGTGGTGGCGCTGCTCTTTCTATGCGTGCTGTTACAGGTAAACCAATTAAAGCAATTGGAACTGGTGAAAAAATAGATGCTTTAGAAGAATTTCATCCCAGTCGTATTGCTGATCGTATTCTCGGAATGGGGGATATTGTTTCTTTGGTTGAAAAAGCGGCAGAAACAATGGATCACGAGAAAGCTGCTGCTTTTGCAAAAAAAATGCAAGCCGGAAAATTTGATCTGAATGATCTTGCAGAACAGTTGCAGAAAATGAAAAAACTGGGTGGAATGGGCGGTATTATGGGCATGTTGCCGGGAATGGGGAAGGTCAAAGAGCAGATTGCGGCTGCGGGGTTTGATGATCGTTTGTTTGATCGTCAATTGGCCATTATTTCATCTATGACACCGAAAGAGCGGGCGAATCCAGAGCTTTTAAAACATAGCCGCAAACAACGAATTGCTAAGGGGTCTGGTACGACAGCGGCTGATATTAATAAACTTTTGAAGATGTATCGCCAAATGGCTGATATGATGAAAGCCATGGGTGGTAAAGGAAAAAGTGGTTTGATGGGAAAAATGTTGGGAGGCCTTGGTTCCAAAATGGGTTTTGGAGGCAAGGGGAATTTGAGTGGAGATTCTCCAGTTATACCTGATTTATCGGGAATGGATTTGAAGCAACTCTCAACGCTTCAAAAGCAGATTGAAAATAATGATGGAGGGAAGATTTTGCCTGGACTTCCCAAGCGTGGGCCTATATTTCCTGGTCTTTCCAATAGCATTGCCGATGGGGGAAAATTTCCTCAGCATCCTAAGAAAAAATAAGATGTAAAGAGGGAAAGGAATATGATGCAGGAAACAGTATTAAACGAATTAGCACATTTACGAGCATCCATTGATAATTTTGATGCAACCTTGATTCATATCTTAGCAGAGCGGTTTCGTTGTACGAAAGCTGTTGGGCGCTTAAAAGCCCGTTATGATTTGCCTAAAGTAGATCCTCTGCGTGAGCAATATCAGGTAGCGCGTTTGCGGCAATTGGCTATAGATAGTCATCTTGATCCTGATTTTGCTGAAAGATTTTTAAAATTTATTATCAAAGAAGTTGTGAGTCATCATGAAGTTATTGCTGAAGAGCAAAAAACAA
Source organism: Bartonella sp. AP40SXNS (assembly GCF_042195825.1). Lineage (NCBI taxonomy): Bacteria > Pseudomonadati > Pseudomonadota > Alphaproteobacteria > Hyphomicrobiales > Bartonellaceae > Bartonella > Bartonella sp. AP40SXNS. Next base: position 31,668 of record NZ_JBHIPB010000001.1, on the reverse strand, counting down.
AAAAGTCAATTTAAACGAAAGCCAGAGCTGACAATAGGAGATAAAATATGGCATTGAAAATTCGTTTGTCCCGTGGAGGTTCAAAAAAACGTCCTTACTATCATATCGTCGTTGCAGATGTTCGTAGTCCGCGCGATGGGCGGTTTCTTGAACGTGTTGGTGCATGGGATCCAATGTTGCCTAAAGATGGACCGAGGGTGAAACTTAATGAAGAACGTATCCAATATTGGCTTGGGCAAGGGGCTCAGCCAACAGATCGCGTTTTACGGTTTTTAGATGCAGCTGGCTTGAAAAAGCGTCCAACTCGTAATAATCCACATAAAGGTGAACCGGGTAAAAAAGCACAAGAACGTATAGCAGCAGCAAAGCAAGCGGCAGAAGAAGCAGAGGCAGCGGCTGAAGCAGAATCTGCTACAGCATAAGAAGCATGATTGTTTAATCAACGTGTTTTTAAAAGCTTTAGAAAAATAAATATTATCCGTTTTTGTCTATCAAAAACGGATTTTCTTTAAAAAGCTGCTTGTTTAAATCCGCACTGGTTTTTTTAATCAATGGTTTTAAAAATCAATGGCGCGGCCTTTAATTTCCCAGTCTCCATAGCGGGAAGGGTCCTTGCCACCGCGTCCGCCGTTTTCTAAAGGTTGTTCTTTTTTTGTTGCGCGTTTTCGTCTTTCTTCAGCTTCTTTAAGGGCGCGTTGTGCTGCGGGAGAAAGAGATTGCTGTTTAATGACAGTTGCATTTTTTTTGCTTGTTTTCTCATCTTTTTTATTCATTTTACACCTATTCCATTGAAGAAGCAGAAAGAAAACACCATCATATAGTATTGATTGACTTTTATCATGGAGTTTTTTGAGTAATGAATATAATGCGTACAGCTATGCTTTTGGCTTTTTTAACTGCTCTCTTTATGGGAGTTGGTTATCTTGTTGGAGGGGGTGGTGGCATGGTCATTGCTCTTTTGATGGCAAGTGGTTTAAACTTTTTTTCTTATTGGAATTCAGATAAAATCGTTTTACGCATGTACGGGGCGCGTGAAGTTGATCAGCATTCTGCGCCGGTTTACTATAAAATTGTAAGTGATTTAGCGCAAAGAGCTTCTCTTCCTCAACCAAAAGTTTATGTTATTGAGAATCCACAGCCAAACGCTTTTGCAACGGGACGTAATCCGCAAAATGCAGCTGTTGCTGCAAGTACTGGATTGTTAAAGCGGTTGAGTTCAGAGGAAATTGCTGGCGTTATGGCGCATGAGCTCGCACATATTGAGCATCGTGATACATTAACAATGACTCTAACTGCTACAATTGCAGGAGCCATTTCAATGCTTGGTAATTTTGCTTTCTTTATGGGAGGACCGCGCAACTCTTCAGAAGATTCTCATGGCGCTGGGGCAATTGGAGGATTTATTGCCTTACTCGTGGCTCCTTTTGCAGCGATGCTGGTGCAAATGGCGATTAGCCGTACACGGGAATATGCTGCGGATCGGAGAGGGGCTGAAATATGTGGTAATCCTTTATGGTTGGCTTCCGCATTGCGTAAGATTGCTGATGGGGGACGTGGGGTATATAATGAAGAAGCAGAGCATAATCCAGCAACCGCGCATCTGTTTATTATTAATCCTTTGAGCGGTGAGGGAGCCGATAGTCTTTTTTCGACACATCCAGCAACTGCAAATCGTATTGCTGCTCTTTATCGGCAAGCAGAAGAGATGAAAGGGGCTCTTGCCAAAAGTGTGGGCTGGAATAAAGAAGACGCTATACATGAAAAAAGCAGCGGGATGAACTATGGAGATTTTCATAGTGGTCAGGCTCATGCATTAGGTGAGCAAGAAAACATTTCTTTTCAGCGTGTTACAAAACGTCCTTCTTGGCTTCGTTATGAAAATTCAAAAAGATCTCGTTCATAGAGTTATTGAGGGAGTTTTTAAGGAAGCAGTAATATAAAGGTGGTGTTTTGAAACACAAAAAAGCGGGGCATGTGTCTGAAAAAAATGTTCCAGGATTAGCTGTTCGGCAGGTGTGTGTGCGCCTTTTAGGGGCGGTGGTTGATAAGTGTACGCCTCTTTCTGGTTTGACGGATAATGAACACGGACATCCACACTATTTAAAACTTTCACAACGAGATCGTTTGTTGTGTCGGGCTATTTTGATAGCTTCATTACGTCATCGAGGGCAGATTATAGCGGCTTTCTCACGCTTTTTGGCACGTCCTTTGCCTTCACAAGCACTTTCACTTCAGCATCTTTTGCATATCAGTGTCGCACAAATTCTTTATCTTGATATTCCTGATCATGCGGCTATTGATTTAGCTGTACGTGTGGCAAAACTTGATCCTCGTATGCATCGTTTTTCAGGAGTTGTGAATGCTCTTTTGCGCAATGTTGCGCGTGAGGCAGAGCTTTTACGCCAACAAGTTCCTACCATTGAAGGTGTTCCAGCGTGGTTTGGACAGCTTTTAGTGTCAGCTTATGGAACAGAAAAGGCACATCAGATTATAGCAATTCAAAGTATGGAACCCCCTCTCGATTTGACAGTGAAATCTGATAGCGTTGGATGGGCTGAAAGACTTGGCGGTGTTGCGTTGCCCAATGGTTCAGTTCGATTGAATCGTTTGGAGTGTTCTGTTTCTGATTTACCTGGCTATCGTGAAGGGTCTTGGTGGGTTCAAGATTTTGCTGCAGCCTTGCCTGCTTGTTTATTTGGGAGTATTCGGGGTAAACGCGTTGCTGATCTTTGTGCGAGCCCTGGGGGAAAAACAGCACAATTGGCTTTGCAGGAGGCAGAGGTGACTGCAATTGAGCTTTCTGCTAACCGCGTCAAGCGTTTAAAAGAAAATATGGAACGGCTTCATTTTTCAGCTCACATTTGGCAGGGCGATGTGAAAAACTTCCATCCCACACAGCTTTTTGATGCAGTTCTTCTTGATGCCCCTTGTTCTTCTACAGGAACAATCCGTCGTCATCCAGATATTTTATGGACGAAATCGAGAGATGATATCGTCAAGTTAGCGGCGTTGCAATATGATTTGCTTGTCGCAGCAATTTCTTTGGTAAAGGAAGGGGGACGTATTGTTTTTTCCAATTGTTCATTGGCAAGAGAAGAAGGTGAAGATCTTATTGAGAAAATTTTATCGATACGCAATGACATTGTTTTAGACCCTATTTATCCAGAGGAAATGGGAGCATTGGAACATTTGCTTTGTGGGGGGATGTTACGGACAACGCCTGCGGATTTTTGTCATAAAAATTTTGATGCTGAGAAAACCGTATTTTTAGGAATGGATGGTTTTTTTGCTGCGCGCTTACGAAAAATTGCTTAATTAACGCTTCATTTACAAAAATGGTCGAAATTGTATTTGATTCAGCATAAATGGAGATGAAATTTTGGCGGTTGCGGTAAAAGCTACTCAGGTAAAAGTGGCAGACTGTATCGATACGATACAGAATGTTATGCGGCGTTTATGGGTTGGACCATTGTTTCGTTGGCGGTTTTCAGGGTTTCGTCCTCATAAAATTTTAGCGCATCCCATGGATTTGCATGTAGCTGATCCAATGATGGCGCATGAATTTTATCATGGTCGTTTTGCTTTTGCTGGTCACATTGTTCATTCTGGTGCTGTTTCGCCGTTTTCATTGGTTCCACCAACGCTAGAATGGGAAGCGGCTCTACATGATTTTCATTGGTTGCGCCATATGGAGGTAGCAGAAAGTAATTTAGCTTCTGCACATGCACGCTCTCTTTTAGAAGATTGGTTTGATCATACTGGCAAGAAGGTAAAAGGGCTTGCTTGGAGTGGTCCTGTTGTGGCGCGGCGCTTGATTTCATGGATTTGTCATTCGAAAATGTTGTTAGAAGGCGCAAGTGAGCGGTTTGAAAAACGCTTTTTACGTGCACTTGGTTTGCAATTTCGTTATTTGCGCGTGACAATTTGTAGTATGGAGCACAATGATCAACGTTTACAAGCAGCAGTGGCTTTGACATTCGCCTCTCTTGCTTTGCCTGTTTCTGTGGCAGTGAAAAAAAAGGTACAAACGACGCTTATAGAGGAGCTTTCCCGTCAAATCCTAGTTGATGGTGGGCATATTTCCCGTAGTCCTGTTATTTTGCTGAATTTGTTATCGGATTTATTGTCGTTACGGCATCTTTTTATGCGTAGCAATGAAACGGCACCTCGTATTTTGATTGATTCTGTTGAGCGTATGTTGCCAGCTTTACGATTCTTTATCCATGAGGATCAAACGTTGGCCCATTTTAATGGGGTTGGTCCCCTTGTGTCGGAACGTTTATCATCACTTTTGGAGCTTGATGAAACAGGAGGGAATCCTTTTAGTTATGCCCGTTATTCAGGATTTCAGCGCTTAAAAGCCAATCAAACAACAGTGCTTGCAGATACAGGAAAGTTTCCACCCCGCTCTGTAGCACAGCAGGCTTGTTCGGGATGTTTGTCTTTTGAAATGTCTTCACAAGGGCACCGTTTTATTATCAATGCCGGTGTTAATCCTGATGGGAGGGAAGATTATCGACATTTAGGGCGTGTTACTGCAGCACATTCAACAGCTACGCTTAATGATTGTTCAGTGGGTGCTTTTTATTATAAAAATAAAAATGGCGCGCCATTTTTGTTTGATGGACCAACAGATGTTCAAGTGTGCCGTATAGAGGATTCAGAGAAGACGGGTTTTATTGCGAGTCATAATGGTTATGTGAGACCCTTTAATCTTATTCATGAGCGTGGTCTTATTTTGGCGACAAATGGAGATACGATCGAAGGTTTTGATCGCTTTTTTATGCCAAATAAAGGGGGAAAGAGACACAAGAGTGTGCAAAATGAACAAAATCATGTTGCTGTTCGGTTTCATCTTCATCCACAAGTTGAAGTTAACTACGATGGCAAACGTGTGTGTTTAGCCGTAAAGAACGAGAATGTGAAGAGCGAACAAGTATGGTATTTTATATCGCCTGACGCAGATATTTGTCTTGAAGATTCGATTGATTTTGCAGAATTAACAGGTCCACAACGGACACAACAGATTGTTTTATATTTTCGTCCTGCATTTCAGGAAAAAGTTCGTTGGCGTTTTATCCGTAAAGCGTTTGATAAAAAATTAGAACATTGTTCCAACCCATAGTATATTGCGTTTTATCTTGTGTGTCGCAAAACATTATTGTTTATTGTAGTAATATTCTCAAAATTTGAAGATCATATCAATTTTATACACGAAGCATTTTTTTGGAGTATGGGTTGGATGTTTTTAGGCAAGGTTTGCTCATAGAGTTTCATGAGGTGATGCTAAAAGGGATTGGCTTCAGAAAAAAAGATTTTTGAAAGACCATTGTTGACAGATGAGTACTAGTTAAGGATTTTGATCCTTTAAAGATATGGAGAGAAAATTAAGCCGTTGCTTATCTTCAATAAGTTCTTAAGTGTGCTGTTGGGATCAATATTTCTCTCTGAGAGAGTTGCATTAATAGGATTACGCTCTTCACGAAAAACAGAGCGCTATTGTATATTCACGGACTTATTTTAAAGAAAAATCCATTAACGCTTCCAAGCCTATTTTGCGACGATGCCCGTGATAGGTATAACGGTAAATCCATTAAGCACCTCCATCTTTACGCTTATGAAGGAGCAGCTCAGCACTATCACACTATTGATCAGTGTCCAATGTTTGTAACAAGCTCTTGGCACTAGAGATGGTTCATAAGAGGCATTTTTAGCCTTTTCTTAATAGCTTTTATCCATACAGCTCCCCCGCTTGTAACGTGCAGGCGAATGGTTTTGGTTGATTCAACATATATAAATTTGAAATGGAAGAATCTTACGGTGTTCGGGGTTCTCATTTAATATGAATAACGCTAAATTATTATTATAAATCAAAAGTTGTATATCAAAGAAGCACCGAAAATTCGAGAAATGATACACAGCAATGGCCAAGAAAAACAACACTTCTGCTCTTTGTTACTATACTAAAAATGAAGTCATAATAACAAACCACAAAATGCATGCTTTTTCATAGCAAAGCATTCTCTCAAATATCTCAAACAACTTTCATAAAGATTTACGCGAATAACGTCGTGCAATTGAATCAATATCACCTCGACAAATTCCAAGATCGCTGAGTTCATATGTTGAAAGACGACTTAACGCATTAACGGTTCGACGATAACGGCGCCAATTACTATAAAAACGTAGAATATTCATATCCTCTACTCAAACTTTTCATTACACTCTTTAGTTTAAGAATAGAGTATATTACTAAAAAGAGTTGTGTTATAATATCATAGCAGGTATGCATCTACATACAAGATAATACCCCTTTAACATTTTCCTCATGCGAAAGGGTAACCATTAAAAATATCAACAAGAACATCTTATCCCTAACCAATGGCTAAATTATGTGCATTTTCTGCGGTGATAAACTTCTTCACGTGTAGATTCTTTGGATTGAATAACTGCTTCCATTTCAACAGTTATCAATAGTCATACGATAATTATGAAAAAGTCCTTGAAACCTTTGTTTCATACGAAAAGAAAAGCAGCAAAATTATTAATGGCGGAAGTGACGTGTTCCTGTAAAAACCATCGCTAACCCCTGTGCATCAGCAGCGGCGATAACTTCTTCATCACGCATGGAGCCTCCTGGTTGAATAACTGCTGTTGCCCCTGCTTCAGCTGCTGCTAATAAACCATCTGCAAAAGGAAAAAATGCATCTGATGCAACAACAGATCCTTTTGTGAGAGTTTCTGTTAAGCCTGCTCTTTGCGCACTTTCTGCTGCTTTACTTGCAGCAATTTTGGCTGAATCGATGCGGCTCATTTGTCCAGCTCCAATTCCAACTGTTGCACTATTTTTCGCGTACACAATAGCATTCGATTTAACGTGCTTTGCTACACGAAAAGCAAATTGAAGATCACGCATTTCATCTTGAGTTGGGGTCCGCTTTGTCACTACTTGCAATTTAAGATCATCGACTACCACGTTATCACGTGATTGCACTAAAATGCCTCCCGCTAATGTTTTAGCAAGAAGTCCTCCACAACGTGGATCAGGAACTCCACCTGTAATAAGCAAACGAAGATTTTTTTTCTTGGCAATAATTTCACGTGCCGCCATTGTGGCATCAGGAGCAATAATCACTTCTGTAAAAATTTTAACAATCTCTTCAGCACATTCTTCATCAAGGGGCTGATTTAAAGCAACAATTCCACCAAATGCCGATACATTATCACACATAAGAGCTTTCAAATAAGCTTCTTTCAAATTTTCTCCTTCCGCAACACCACAAGGATTGGCATGTTTAATAAGAGCGACAGCAGCGGTTTTTTGCGGATCAAACTCTGCCACAAGTTCAAAGGCTGCATCTGTATCATTCAGGTTGTTATAAGAGAGCGCTTTGCCTTGTAAAAGTTTTGCTGTTGCAATACCAAAACGTTTTTCATTATTGCGATAAAATGCTGCCTGTTGATGTGGATTTTCTCCATAGCGCATAACACTTTCAAGATGACCAGAAAAACTCTGCCACGATGGAGTTTCAATTTCTAAATCCCGTGCAAACCACGATGCTATTGCCGTATCATAAGCAGCGGTGTGTGCATAAGCGCGCATTGCTAGCTGATGACGCATAGATAAGCTTAAACATCCATTATGCTGCTTTAATTCAGCTAGAATCGAATCATAGTCGTTTATCGCTGTTACAACACCGGTATAAGCATAATTTTTTGCCGCTGCGCGAATCATTGCCGGTCCGCCGATATCAATATTTTCAAGAATTGTTTGATTGTCGGCGCCGGATTGGGCTGTCTCTTCAAAAGGATAAAGATTCACAACTAAAAGATCAATTCCATGAATGTTGTTCTTTTCCATAGCATCTTTATGGCTAGGGTCTTCTCTTACCCCTAACAAAGCACCATGAATCAAAGGGTGGAGTGTTTTAACACGCCCATCCATTATTTCAGGAAATCCGGTAACTTCAGCAACATCTTTTACGGGTAAACCAGCCGCTATGAGGGTTTTGGCTGTTCCTCCTGTTGAAATCAATTCAACATTGTAAGTAGCGTTAAGAGCTTGTGCAAAAGCAACCACACCCGTTTTATCAGACACAGAAAAGAGAACACGACGAACCTGATGAAGATCAGGTATGGGAAAATTTTTGGCAACAACACCCATAACAGCAGCCTTAAAAATGAAAGAGTTAAAATTCTAGTAAAACAAGCTTATACGTTTATAGCATAAGCCTTTAGCAAAATACATTGAAAGGATAAACTGTCTTTTTAGAATATAGGATGACTCACCTTTTTCTATTATTCTGTAAAAACCTCTCATTTGAGGTGTGATGATAGGTATAAAAGTCTCATTGAGACATTAAATGTTTTTTTGTTGCTTATAACTCAACATCTCACCTTCATAGCAGTTTTGAAACAAAAATGCATCCGTATGTTCTCTGCTATATTAGCCTTTATACTAGATGAAGGCGAAAGTATTGCATATATCAATTGGAGTAATCTCTGAAATGGGAAATAATCTAATGAAGCAAGAATATAAAATTATAAAGGCAAAAATGGGTGACTATCTTTCCTATTATTTTTAAATTTGACTTTATGTTTTTCAAAAGCGTTATGACAATTCTTTTTAAGAGTGTGGCGTAAATCTTTTGTGGATGGTATAAAGTTCATTGTATGCCTATGATCTTTAATTTAACAAAGGCGCAAGTTGGTAGCTTTTATTCTCTTTATCAGTTTTCAAGATTCTAAAAATTTTTGTTACTTGAGATGGAAGAGGTATTTTTTTAGTTTTTTTGCCGTAGCAGAAAAAGAAAACCTCCTAACACACCAGCAGCTAAAATAAACCACGTGATTGCATAAACGAGATGATTATTTCGAAAATGGATAATCGTAAGACCAGCAACGGGAAGGTTTGCTTGTGGGGTTGTTTTTTTCCCGGCATCAATGAAATAAGGGGCAACAGTGGACAAACCAAGTTTTTGTGCCATAGCGGGGAGATCGCGCGTATACCATAAATTTTTGTCAGGATTATTTTTGCGTGGAAAAAATCCATTTTTTTCACTCATGCGTAATAAACCTATGATCGTTGTTTGTTCTGTGTCCGTGGTAGAATGTTGCTGAGATGGAGTATTTGTATCCAATTGCTCTGAGTTTTGAAAATTGTTACGTTCATCCATGGGGATAAAACCACGGTTGATAAAGGTCAATGTATTGTCATCAGTGGTTTGTAAAGGAGTCAAAACCCAATATCCCGTAGTATTTTGAGCGGTAGCCGTGACCAAAATATTTTTATCTGTTAAAAATTTTCCCGTGATAACAACAGGTTGATATTCATATTTTTCAAAAGTAACATCTGCCCATTGATTTTTGGGGGGGGCTTTTATGGGGGGCAAATGAATGCGCTGATTGGTACTGGTGATAAGATTTGTTTTCCAGTTTAACCGTTGTACTTGCCATATACCTAATGCACTGAAGAGAAGAAAAAAACAAATACATAAAGTTCCAAACAAAAAAGAAGAAAAACGGTTAGGATTTTCTTGAAGCTTTGTCATGGGGGACTCTTGTTTACTCATGATTTATATTTCCTTTCAGGACAATAAGCTTTCATTCTAACATGGTGTGACTTTAAAAAAACATTTTGTACGCCTTATTGCAGAAAAAGATGAAAAATGCTCCCATAAGAGATGAAAAAGGTTTTATAAAAGACTTGACCTTTTGTTGTCGACCCCCTATTAGAAAGAAACTTCCCAATGATGCCCGTTCGAGGTAGTGTTGTGCGTGCTTTACGTTCATTCTATCCTTTGGGTATAGGGATTTGAAAGTTTCTTAGAGTTTTAAGGGTGAAGTTTATGTCTCGTGCATGTGAATTAACAGGGAAGACGGTTCTGTATGGTAATAATGTTAGCCATGCAAATAATAAGACTCGGCGTCGTTTTTTACCAAATCTTTGCAATGTGACATTGATTTCAGAAGTGTTACAGCAAAGTTATCGCTTGCGCATTTCTGCAAGTGCGTTGCGTTCTGTTGAGCACCGCGGTGGTCTTGATGTTTTTTTAATGAAAGCAGACGATAAAGAGTTGTCACAACGTGCGCGTTTGTTAAAACGCCAAATCATTAAGAAGAAATCTGAGCAAGAAGGTGAGAAAAAAGCTGAGCAAGCAGCGTAATTTTTAACGTCATTGTTTCCGGCTTTTTTCTTTTTGATCGCTCTGTTTTATTGGTTCCATACCCCAGGTTAAAAAAAATGTCTTCAAGCGGTCTTTTATTAGAACAGCAAAGAAAAAGGTATGTTGTTTTTTCTATTTTTGCAATGTGCCTTGCTGTCACGGCTTCTAATATTTTAGTTCAATATCCTGTCTATTGGTTTGATTTGAATGAGCTGTTGACTTATGGGGCTTTTACCTATCCATTTGCTTTTCTGATTAATGATTTGACCAATCGTTTTTATGGTCCATCTGCTGCGCGGCGTGTGGTTTATGCTGGTTTTTTTGCGGGTGTCTTTGTTTCTTGGGTATTGGCGACCCCACGGCTTGCAATTGCCTCTAGTCTGGCATTTTTATTTGGGCAACTCCTTGATATTATTGTTTTTACTCCGTTGCGACGTAAAACATGGTGGAAAGCGCCTTTAGCAGCAGCATTGGTTGGTTCGGCTTTGGATACAGTGCTGTTTTTTTCTCTTGCTTTTTCTAGCTTTTTTGCCGTTCTTGATAGGATAACAGGCTATGCTGATAGTTCTCTAGTGGAGAGTACTGTTTTGGGAGGGATAGGCATGCCAGTTTGGCTCTCACTTGCTTTTGGTGATTTTTCGGTAAAAATTGTTATGAGTCTGTTGATGTTGATTCCTTATGGGACAATTCTTAACATTATAAAGCTTCCTCTTTATCGAGGGCATTCAAAGGATGCTTCCTCTTTTGTTTGTAACAAATAATAGTCTTTTTGTTTTCCTGAAGCCAAGAAAATTGTACGCTATATTTAGTATGGCAAGTTATTTATAATGATACTTTATCATTTACCAACTTAAGTAAGAACTCTAACACAAAATACTTTTCTTCTTTCAAAACTCTCTTGTGAGGAAGAAATAGAGTCATTTGTTTGTATCTCACAAGAAGGCAATGTGAATAAAATTGTTTGAGAAGGGGCTAAATATACTTTTTACGAGCGGTTTAAGGTGAAAAAAATTATAACTTATTTTCATTAATAGATTAAAATGATAATTATGTTTTTCATTTGAGTGAAAAAGTCCAATATCATAAACTTTTACGCGTTTTAAATACTCTTATTATTGAGTGAATAAAAATTATTTATTTGTCTATGTTACAAGAGAAATTGGCGTGGAGACAACGCCATTTGAAAAGGAAATACTTCTTATGAAGAGCTTTAATGCAATAAAAGTGCAATATTAGACGCTGGAAGTATACTGATTGACCTTAAAATATTGGAAGCTTGAAAATAGGTTTCTGCTGTTGGCTTTTCGCTTGTAAAGCGTAAAGGATGATTGCGGATTCTACATTATGCTATATATGGGTACTGTCGTGAAATCGGCTTGGAAGCAAGGAAGAATGTAAGAGTGCGGATAAGATATATAATGGTGTGTGCTTTTTTCGTGAATGAAGCAATATTCTTTTTTTCGTGTTTTTTCTTATATTTTATGTGAGTAAAGGTTTTTGCTTTTATTAATGAGATGGGAGCTTATGTTGATCATTCACTCGTGGAGAGTACTGTTTTGGAATGGTTATGAAGTGTCAGTTTTGCTTGTCGTTTGCTTTTAGCAATTTTGCCGAAAAATCGCTATGAATCCATTTATGCTGATTCTTTTATAAAATAACTCTTAGTGTTTAAAACAGCCTCTTTGGATTATTCTTCTTGTCTGTATCATAAATACGAATTTTATCATTTTGTGTTACTGAAGATGAAAGGTTAAGTATTATATTTTCTATGAGAGCAACATTTTAAAGCTATGTCTAGTGGAGATATTTTTCTATATACGTGTATTTCAATATTTAAATATAACGAAATAACACAAGATCGAGACAAAAACGGGTGATTATTCAGTCTTTTAATTTGAATGACACTTTGGGATATGGTCGTAAATGGAGAATTCCAAGTAAAACTTATCCGTTGCAATAAAACCGGAAAGTAAAAACAAACTCATTATAATTTTTGAAGATGGTTGGAGCATTTCTTTTAGAATTCATAATGCATCCAGTAAAGTAGAAGCCTTCCTTAAAGTTCGATATTCAATTTGTGGGATTATCTTCTCAGGTTTTTAGCCATCAAATTCCGATGGTTTAATGATAGAAATAATTTTTTAAAATGTAATCGTTGTTGATTCAAGGAAGGCTTATTTCTTATAACTATGAGGACTTTTATCACTAAAAAGTACTTCTAATTGTTTTGTTATAGCGTCGGCAAGTTCTTCAGCATTCATAATTGTTACAGCACGTTGATAATAACGTGTTACGTCATGACCAATTCCAATGGCAATGAGTTCGATGGGGGAATGGGTTTGGATTTCTTGAATCACTGCACGTAAATGTTTTTCTAGATAATTGCTGGAGTTGACCGATAGTGTCGAATCGTCAACAGGAGCACCATCAGAAATGACCATAAGAATGCGACGTTGTTCACGCCGTAATAAAAGGCGTTGATGTGCCCAAATCAAAGCTTCTCCATCAATATTTTCTTTTAATAATCCTTCTTGCATCATCAAACCTAAATTGCGTCGTGCGCGACGCCATGGGGTATCAGCACTTTTATAGATGATATGGCATAAATCATTAAGACGTCCAGGATTATGGGGGTTGTTTTGGGCAAGCCATTGTTCGCGTGATTTTCCTCCTTTCCAAGTTTTAGTGGTAAAACCTAAAATTTCAACTTTGACACCACAACGTTCAAGAGTTTGTGCCAAAATATCGGCACAACTTGCAGCAACGCTAATGGGACGTCCGCGCATTGAACCAGAATTATCAATGAGGAGTGAAACAACCGTGTCTCGAAATTGGGTATTACTTTCTATTTTAAAAGAAAGGGGTTGTGTTGGGTCGATAATAAGGCGTGGAAGTCGTGCTGTATCAAGATATCCTTCTTCAAGGTCAAATTTCCAGTTGCGATTTTGTTGCGCCATCAAGCGGCGCTGGAGACGGTTTGCTAAACGTCCAACGATGTTTTGGAGATGATTGATTTGCTTATCAAGATAACGGCGTAAGTGATCTAACTCGTTTTCAGAACAAAAATCTGTTGCTTCCAAAATTTCATCAAATTGACGGGTGAAGATTTTATAATTGCCAAGTCTTTGCATTTGTTCCGAATCGGAAAAAAGGTGTTGGGGTTTGTGCGGCTTTTCTTGCCAAGGTCCATTTTTTTGCTCGCCGTCAGCTTGATCATTGTTGTTTGATTGTGTCGCTTGTGTTTTTCCTTCGTCTTGCACATCACTTTCTTGTTCAGTGCTGGTTTGTTCTTCACTTTGAGCGTGTTTTTTGTTTTTACTCTCTTCTTCTGCTTGGTCTTGAGGTTCATATTCGTTTTTTAATTTTTTATTGTTTTCATTGGCAGAAGCTTCACCCTGTTGTACTGTCATTTTGAGTGTAACAAGCATTTGGCGAACGATTTGTGCAAAAGCCTGTTGGTTGTAAATATGATGTGTAAGTTCATTAAGCTCTGCTGCGGCTTTTTGTTCGAGTTCTTGACGCCACAATTCTAAAACAGGGCCTGCTTCTTTTGGGGCAGGGCGCTTTGTTACTTTTTCACGCAATAAAAGTGCAATCGCTTCTTGGATGGGAGCCTCACTTTGGTTGCTAATCTTATGATAATGGGCTCTCTTGTATTTATCGGCGAGCATGACATCAAGGTTCTTTGCAAGCCCCTCCATGGTTAACGTGCCAATTGCTTCCACACGTGTTTGTTCGAGAGCATCAAAGACAGCACGTGCTTCTGATTCTAGTGGAGCAAATTGCATGTGAATGCGGTTGTCATGCCATGCTTTGCGAAGAGCCATGGAATCACCTAATCCGCGGGTAATGGTGATGTCTTTATTCGTTGCGTATTGAGGTAATTCTGGTAAACGTGCACAACTTTCGCTCAAAGATGGTCGGTTATGACTAAAGGAAACTTCAAGGTTGTTTGTGCCTGCAATCGCACGCATACAGGTGGAAAGTGCTTTTTTAAAAGCTTCAGTATTAAGAGTGTTGTTGGAAGAATCTTTTGCTGGATTTTTGTTGTCACCAATATCGGTAGCCATGAGTGACAGATTCCTTAAGGCGAAACACCATGAATGAGTGATTCGGGAAGCTCTTGTCCAAAGGCGCGTTGATAAAATTCTGCAACAGTGGCACGTTCGAGTTCATCACATTTATTGAGAAAGGTTAATCGGAAGGCAAAGCCGACATCTTGAAAAATTGTTGTATTTTCTGCCCAAGTAATGACGGTACGTGGACTCATGACAGTTGAAAGATCTCCATTGATAAAAGATTGGCGTACCATATCAGCAACATGAACCATTTGTGAAATTATCTTTTTTCCTTCAGTCGTTTGAAAGGATTTGACCTTTGAACAAATGATATTAACCTCTTTATCATGGGGTAAATAATTGAGTATCGTAACAATAGACCAGCGGTCCATTTGAGCTTGATTAATTTGTTGGGTACCATGATAAAGACCGGTTGTATCGCCAAGACCAATGGTATTTGCTGTTGCAAAAAGACGAAACGCTGGATGTGGAGAGATGACACGGCTTTGATCAAGTAAGCTTAGTTTTCCAGAAGTTTCAAGAACGCGTTGAATGACAAACATAACATCGGGACGCCCCGCATCATATTCGTCGAAAACAAGAGCAATATTATTTTGATAAGCCCATGGCAAAATGCCCTCTTTAAATTCAGTGATTTGTAAGCCATCTTTTAAAACGATAGCATCTTTTCCTACAAGATCGATACGACTTACATGACTATCAAGATTAATGCGAAGACAAGGCCAGTTAAGACGTGCAGCAACTTGTTCAATATGCGTTGATTTCCCTGTACCGTGATAGCCAGAAACCATTACACGGCGGTTAAAGGTAAAACCTGCGAGAATCGCTAAAGTTGTTTGCTGATCAAAAAGATAATCAGGATCGATATCAGGAACATGGGGACTTTTTGTGCTAAAAGCAGGGACTTTCAGATCTGTTTCAATATGAAATAGATCGCGAGCACAAAGTGTAATATCGGGCAAATTTTCAACGGTAAGATTTGTCATTATGTTTCTGGAAGGGAGAGGACGCTATTTATTCATTAGAAACGATACAAGAGTTAAAGTATTTATGCAATGCTCTATAATGAGAGCCTTAGATATTAAAGAAAGATTTTTTTACGTATTCTATAATGTTTTGCAAAAAAAAGTAACATTTTGCGCAAATAATGATGGTCTAAATGAAAATAGACTCATATAAGCGCATATTTTCAGCACAAACCAGACTTTTTTAGCAAATTGTAAGCATGTAAAACATCACGAAAGCGCTCTTCTGAAGCACGATTACCACCATTGGAATCAGGATGGTGCTTTTTTACCAACTCTTTATATTTCATTTTGATGTCTTCTGCTGAAGCGTTTGCCTGTAGTCCCAGTGTATCAAAAGCTTTTGCTTCTAAGGGCTTTAATTTTCGTGAAAACTTATTGCTTGAATGCTGCCCAGTAAAAAGCGTGAAGGGATCGCGCATGCGATTTTGATAGGCCGCTGTTCCAGAGCGAATCTTTGCATAATTCGCGGCTGTTTTTTTCGATGTACCATTGCTCAGATCTGTAGGCCATGTCGGACGATGTCCTGTGAGAGCATCCTTTTGAAATTTTGCGATATCTTTATTGCTAAGACCAGAGAAGTAATTAAAATTCTTATTATAGGCGCGTACGTGTTCAATACAAAAATATAAATATTGTCCTTCGTGATTTCGACCTGCTGGTGCTTTATGGGACCCTGTTTTTTCACAACCTTCCCACTGACACTGTTGTGCTTCTGGCTCAGCTTTTTGTTTTTTATTTGAGCTTATGCGAATTGAATCGAATAATTTAGATGTTATTGTCATATTATTGGTTTATGCAAAATTGATTAATTTTACAAGAATTGACTTTTGAAAAATTTGTTTTCACACTTATTCTATTATGAAAAAGGTGTATTTTTGCACGTTCATTTTGTTTGAGGAATGAAAAATGTCTATAGAAACAATCATCAACAGAAAGCTTCAGGATGCTTTTCATCCGCAGAAACTGGAAGTGATTAACGAAAGTCATCTTCATGAGGGACATCCTCATGATGAACATGCTTTTGATGGTAAAGGAGAAACACATTTTCGGGTGAAAATTTTATCTTCTTCTTTTTCCAATATGACGCGTGTAGAAATACATCGAGCGATTTATCAAGTTTTAAAAGAAGAGCTTGCTACTTGTGTTCACGCTTTGGCACTTGAGGTTGAAACACTCTAATTTTTTGATGAGACGTTTTTAGGAACGGGGATGGGCCTTTTGATAGATTTTTAACAAATGGTCTGTATCGACGTGGGTATAGATTTGTGTGGTGGAAAGACTAGCGTGCCCAAGAAGTTCTTGAATGGTGCGCAAATCTCCCCCCCGTGATAAAAGATGGGTGGCAAAAGAATGGCGCAGTGTATGAGGCGTTGCAGTTTCTGGTAAACCAAGGCTTGCACGTAAATTACGGACAGCTTTTTGAATAATGGCAGGCTGTAGGGGACCACCCCGCGCACCACGAAACATGGGTTGGTTGTCTATTAAAGGATATGGGCAGCATTGAAGATAATTTTGTACGGCTTCGTAAACAATTTTTATGAGGGGAACAAGGCGTGTTTTGCCTCCTTTTCCAGTTATAAATAAACTTGTTTTTTCAGGATCAGAAAATTGTTCTGGTGTGAGGCTTAAGGCTTCTGATATTCGCATTCCACAGCCATAAAGAAGCATGAGGACAGCAGCATTACGCGCGGTAATCCAAGGTTCATTTTCCAGTTGATTTTCTTGTTTGACTATGTGAAGTGCTGATTTTATCGCTAAAGGTTTTGGGAGCGATTTGGGGTGTTTGGGGCTTCGGATAAGTTGAGCTGCGGGAACATTGACGATTCCTTCACGTGATAAGTATTTGAAAAAAGAACGGATGCCTGCTACTCCGCGGCTTAAAGAACGAGCACTTACATTATTTGTTCGCCGATAAGCAAGATAAGCACGCAAGTCACTAACGCGTAAATGAGCAAGATCTGTAAGGGTTGGTGTATGGCTTAAGTGTTGACAGAGAAAAGACAAAAATTGCCGCGTATCACGTTCATAGGCTTGCACTGTTTGTGCTGACATACGACGTGTTTGGGTAAGACACTCTAACCAATTTTTCCTTGCGTTTAAAATTGCATGGTCTGCTGGAATGAGAGGAATGTTTTCATCTTTTCTCTTGTCGTTTTTGATAGGCATTATCTAGTTGAGAGTTTCTTTCTTTTTAGATTTTTCATCGTTAGAATGACCATTCTTGTTTTGGGGTTTCTCTTCACGATTGATAAGCTGCTTTTCACCTTTGAGAGAGAGTATTTTCAAAAGATTGTGCGTTGACATCAAATGCGCAAAAATTAATCCTAAAAAGCCATTTTTATGAAGTTTGGCAAGTTGGCTTGCTGATAATTTATTCAATTTTTCTTCATCAACAACCCAAAAATGTTCCAATTGCGCTGAGAGACCTTTATCGTTTTTCACATTGATGGATTTTTGGCTTAGAAGATCCATTTCTACAAGAGCATCAATAAACTCAGAGGTTTTCTCCATAGCGATTTTAAAACTTTCAAGAAAGCGAATACGTTCTTCCATAAAAGGAGAAATAGAGCCATCGGAATTAAAAAGTTCTGTTCCTGCAACTTCATTAAACATACCGGACTGTTGATCAAAGCACACAGAAAGTTCTTTTTCATTGCTAATTTGTGCCAAAACAAAAGGGTAGCGGCGGACAAAAGCAGGAACATAAGTATTGTTTTTCCAACTTTTATCAGAAGCGATATAGTCATTTTCGTCATTAGAAAGACCGACAAGAGCTGCGGATGTGTAGTGCCGTTTTTTTTGTTCATCTTCAGCGCACATAAATAAAATAGGATAGTCTAGTGCTGCTTGAAAATATTCAGTACTTGCTAAAGGAACCCAATGAGTATCCTTGGCAAAAGACATATCACTTGGAGGAGCAAATTTTAGATTTTTATGGGAAATTTTGTTGATTGGTGTGATATCTTTGTAAAATAGCATAATATTTGCCATAAGACTTTCTCCTTTATTAATTTGTTTTTGTTACCAAGAAAGGTCTTTTAGAAGATTGTCTCATATGGCAACAAGATTGAATAGAAAACTATAAGATTGAAGGGTTCATTTTTGAGAGATAATATTTTTGCATGAAGTATAATAAAGAAAAGCTTAAAAATAAAGTCTGTCTTGCCATTATTGGTACGCCTCATGGTGTAAAAGGGGATGTTTTTGTTAGAATTTTAAGTGCTGATCCCCAGCGTTTCAAGTCTTATGGTACTCTTTATGATGATATGGGGCGTTCTTATGACATTGTAACTCTTCGCATGCAAAAAAATAAGGCGATTGTACGTTTTAAAGGGGTAGAAAATCGTAATACTGCTGAGTCTTTAAATGGTATTCGCCTTTATGTGATGCGTGATCAATTAATTGATGATTTGATGGAGGATGAGTTTTATCAAGTCGATTTAATAGGTTTGTGTGTCCAAGATTGTGGGGGGAAAATCTTAGGTGAGGTATGTGGTTTTTTTAATTTCGGGGCTGGTGATTTGCTTGAAATACGTTTGAATACGGGTAAAAGAGTTCTTATTCCCTTTAGTAAGGCGGCAGTACCAGAAATTTGTATGGACTCTGGTTTTCTTGTTGTTGATCCCATGGCAGCTGGTTTTAGCGATAGAGGAGAAAATGATAAAAAGGAAATAGCTTGAATCTAAAAATAAAGATGAAGGTAAAAAACAACAGATGAATTTCGTCAATAAAAAGTGGAATGTGTGAAAATATTAAAAATGCTCTTTTGAGCAGATATTGTAAGCACTTTATTTCGAAATAGTCCTGAATTTTTAGAGTCTTTTTTTAGTGTAAGTATTTAGAAGGATCGTATTGAATATGGCGCAGATCAAGGAGACTCAGATTAACGCTATGGCGTTAAAAGTACTTGTTTGTGCTATTTTTGCTATTATAGAATCTGTTTAAGAAAATAAGGATAAGAAATAAAATGAAATTTCAGGCGCGCGTTTTAACCCTTTATCCTGAAATGTTTCCTGGTTTTTTAGGGTATTCTTTAGCAGGGCAAGCTTTAGAGCGTGGAATTTGGTCACTGGAGACGGTACAGATTAGGGATTTTGCTTTAGACAAACACCATAGCGTTGATGATAAACCTGCTGGTGGGGGAGCTGGTATGGTAATGCGGGCGGATGTATTGGCGGCTGCTCTTGATTGCTGTCCACAGGATTCGCCAAGATTGTTGATGAGTCCACGTGGACGCCCTTTTGACCAAGCTTACGCGCATAGCTTGGCTCGTGATACGGGTGTGACGTTAGTTTGTGGACGTTTTGAAGGGGTTGATGAGCGAGTCATAGAAGCACGAGAATTAGAAGAAATTTCTATTGGTGATTATATTCTTTCAGGGGGTGAAACAGCCGCATTGGTTATCTTAGATGCTATTATACGTCTTCTACCCGGAGTGATGGGGAATGCAGCTTCTGCAAGGTGTGAAAGTTTTGAAAATGGCTTGCTGGAACATCCGCAATATACACGCCCTTCTCTTTTCGAAGGGCGGGGTATTCCGCCTGTATTGCTCTCAGGTCATCACAAAGCGATCGCAGATTGGCGTCAAAGCCAAGCCGAATTGTTAACACGTCAACGTCGCCCTGATCTTTATGCGCGTTATGATAAAAATCATCAGAAAACTTGATTCATATGATAAGGTGGTGTATTGCATGGCTCTCTTTTTAGAGAGTTTTTTATAAAAGGTTTTCTGTAGTTCCAAAATTAAAATGAAGGAATGGTGTATTCGCTCCTGTGTAAGACATAGCCTAAAGAGCTCCTTATTCTTAATAAAGGCTTTTTTGGTAAGAGTTGAGCGCTCTGACTGTTCGATAAAGAACGTGAAGGATAAAAGAAATGAATATTATCGCACAGCTTGAAGCTGAACAATGTGCAAAAATTGAAGAAAAGCGCCAATTTCCAGCATTTCAGCCAGGAGATACAGTCCGTGTTATGGTGCGTGTGACAGAAGGTACACGGACGCGTGTTCAGGCTTATGAAGGTGTTTGTATTGCACGTTCAGGTGGTGGGTTGAATGAGACCTTTACAGTACGCAAGATTTCTTACGGTGAAGGGGTGGAGAGGGTATTTCCTGTTTTTTCTCCTTTGATTGAAGGTGTTGAGCTGGTGCGCCGTGGTAAAGTGCGCCGTGCAAAACTCTATTATCTGCGTGGCTTGAGAGGTAAAGCTGCGCGTATCGCTGAAAAGAGAGATTATCGGAAAAAAGCTGAAAAGGTTGTTGAGAAAGTAGAAGCAGCAGCCGTAAGTACAGATGTTGAAAAGCAAGTTTCTGAGTAAAGATTATATCGGCTAAACTTTATGCAAAAGCGGCTTTTATGCCGCTTATTTGTGTCTTTCTTGATTCGTTTTGCCTTTTAAAAGGCTTGGAGGAGACATAAAAATGTTTAATCTATCAATTTTCCCTCTTTTTATTCTTAATCATGGGTGCAGTTTAAGAGACTATTGCATATATCGTGGATACTCAAAAGGATAAGTTTAATCTGAAAAAATGTCTGTTTATATTTGGAAAATATTTTAGACCTTTGACGTGAAGATAAAAGTGTATTAGATTAAGGCGAGTTTTGCGGATCATATCCGGGGAGTAATCGGTTTTTTTATGCGTGACCTTTAATCCGTTATTTGAGACAACCGACCTGTAATATCGGTATCTTGAGATGCCAAACAAGTAAAAACGAGAGAGTATGTTTAGTCGTTTTGCGCGAACTTTTTCGTTCATTGCGGTTGCAAAAACCAGGTCAGGATATTTTATGATAAACCAGGTCAGGATATTTTATGATAGAGACAACTAGGATAAAAGAGCGCCCTCGTTCCCCTCATATAAGCATTTATCGTTGGACAATTACTATGGCCATGTCTATTGCACACCGCATTACGGGTATGGCACTTTATGTTGGAACGGTTTTTCTTGCTGTTTGGCTAATTGCTATTGCGTGTGGCGAGGAGACATTTAGAACAGTTTACGAAATTTATAGTTCTTGGTTTGGATTGTGTATTTTGTTTCTTTATACTTTGGCAGGGGTTCATCACATGGTTGGTGGTGTTCGCCACATTGTTTGGGATCTGAAGCCTTGCCTTTTGGCAAAAGAAAAGGCAACAGTCACTGCGTGGGCGACAGTGTTTATTTCTCTTATTGTTACTTTTGCGATTTGGATTATTGGATATACCGTTGTTTAGCTGGGGGTGAAAAGAGATATGAAAAAAGATTTTCGAACGGAACTTGGAAAAGTACGGGGGCGTGGCAGTGCTCATGAAGGAACAGAGCATTTTTGGCTAGAACGTTTGACAGGGTTTATCAATCTACCACTTTTGATATTTTTTATTGTTCTTATTCTTTCGCTTGTGGGCAAGGATTATAGTATTGTGCGTGCACGGCTTGCACATCCTATTGTTGCTATTTTGATGGGATTGATGACTTTTTCGGTCCTTTATCATATGAAACTTGGTATGCAGGTGGTGATTGAAGATTATATTCCACGTGAAGGTTTTCGGATATTCTTTTTGACGTTAAATATTTTATTTTGTTTTCTCGTAGGTGGTATCATTATTTTTTCTCTTTTGAAAATTGCATTAGGGGGTTAAACAAGTATGGCGGGTACAGGATCATCTCTGGGCGCTAAAGCAGGTAACGCCCCTTATCGCACTGTAGATCATAAATTTGATGTTGTTGTTGTTGGGGCAGGTGGTGCAGGATTACGTGCAACATTAGGTATGGCGGAACAAGGATTAAAGACAGCTTGTATTACGAAGGTTTTTCCAACGCGCTCACATACGGTTGCAGCACAAGGGGGGATTGCTGCATCGCTTTCAAATATGGGGCCTGATAATTGGCAGTGGCATTTATATGATACCGTGAAAGGTTCTGATTGGTTGGGCGATACCGATGCAATGGAATATTTGGTGCGTAATGCTCCTGCTGCTGTGTATGAATTAGAACATTATGGCGTTCCTTTTTCGCGAACGCAAGAAGGCAAAATTTATCAGCGTCCTTTTGGTGGACATACGACACAATTTGGTGAAGGTCCACCTGTTCAGCGTACTTGCGCAGCAGCTGACCGTACAGGCCATGCCATTTTGCATACGCTTTATGGACAAAGCTTAAAGCATAATGCGCAATTTTTTATTGAATATTTTGCCCTCGATCTCATCATGACGGATGGGGTTTGTACGGGGGTTGTGGCATGGAATCTCGATGATGGTACAATACATCGTTTTTCTGCCAAAATGGTTGTTCTTGCAACCGGTGGTTATGGACGCGCTTATTTTTCTGCGACATCGGCGCATACCTGTACGGGTGATGGTGGTGGAATGATCGCACGTGCTGGATTGCCACTTCAGGATATGGAGTTTGTGCAATTCCATCCGACAGGGATTTATGGTTCTGGTTGCTTAATTACAGAAGGAGCTCGGGGTGAGGGGGGCTATTTAATCAATTCTGAGGGTGAACGCTTTATGGAGCGCTATGCACCTTCCTTTAAGGATTTGGCTTCACGTGATTTGGTTTCGCGTTGTATCACTCTTGAAATTCGTGAAGGGCGTGGCGTGGGACCTAAGAAGGACCATATTCATTTGGTTCTCAACCATATTGATCCTGCAATCTTGCACGAGCGTTTACCAGGAATTTCGGAATCAGCTCGGATTTTTGCAGGGGTGGATGTAACAAAAGAACCTATCCCCATCTTGCCAACGGTCCATTATAACATGGGGGGAATTCCTACCAACTACTACGGGGAAGTTCTCAATCCAACGGCTGATTCGCCTGATCGTATTCAACCAGGGTTGATGGCGGTAGGAGAAGCGGGATGTGCTTCTGTTCATGGGGCTAATCGCTTGGGGTCAAATTCATTGATTGATCTTGTGGTGTTTGGTCGTGCTGCTGCTCTTCGCGCAGGTGAAATTATTGATCGGAATGCAGAAATTCCACCCCTGAATGAAGCTGCTGTTGATGAAATTATAGCACGTTTTGATCGTTTGCGTTTTGCAAAAGGGGCGGTACCAACAGCGGTATTGCGTGAAAAAATGCAACGCACGATGCAAGAAGATGCGGCTGTCTTCCGTACAGAGGATTCTTTGCAACAAGGATGTCAGCGGATGAATAAAATCTGGGAGGAATTGTCTGATATCAAAGTTACAGATCGTTCTCTGATATGGAATTCTGATTTGGTTGAAACATTAGAGCTTGAAAATCTCATGGCGAATGCAATCATGACTGTTTATTCGGCGGAAGCACGTTTAGAAAGCCGCGGTGCCCATGCGCGTGAAGATTATCCAGAGCGTGATGATAAAAATTGGCGTAAACATACGCTTTCACATTTGTCAAAAGAGGGTAAGGTGACGTTATCATATCGACCTGTCCATGTGGACCCGTTAACATCTGAAGCTGATGGTGGGATCGATTTAAAGCGCATTGCACCTAAAAAACGGGTTTATTAAGGGGAGACTGAAATATGGTACAAATTAAGCTTCCTAAAAACTCTCAGGTAAAACCGGGAAAGGTTTGGCCTAAACCTAAAGGTGCTAAAAAACTAACAGAATTTCACGTTTATCGTTGGTCGCCTGATGATGAGGAAAATCCTCGTTTAGATACCTATTACGTAGATCGTTCTGCTTGTGGCCCGATGATTCTTGATGGGCTTTTGTTTATTAAAAACCATATTGATCCAACTTTGACACTTCGTCGATCTTGCCGTGAAGGCATCTGTGGTTCATGTGCGATGAATATTGATGGAACCAATACATTAGCTTGTACCAAAGGGATGGATGATGTAAAACATCCCATTAAGGTTTATCCGTTGCCTTCCATGCCGGTTGTTAAAGATTTGGTTCCTGACTTGAATCGCTTTTATGCGCAACACCGAGTTATTGAGCCTTGGTTACAAACAGTTTCTCCTGAACCTGCAAAAGAATGGTTACAAAGTCACTCCGATCGCCAAAAAATCGATGGCCTTTATGAGTGCATTTTGTGTGCGTGTTGTCAGACTTCATGTCCAAGTTATTGGTGGAACGGTGATCGTTATTTGGGGCCCGCTGTTTTGCTTCAAGCTTATCGCTGGATTGCGGATTCACGTGATGAGATGTGTGGTGAACGTCTTGATAATTTAGAAGATCCTTTCCGCCTTTATCGTTGTCATACGATTATGAATTGTGCCCAAACTTGTCCAAAGGGATTAAATCCAGCGAAAGCGATTGCTGAAATTAAAAAACTCATGGTTGAACGCCGCCTTTGAAAATTGACTGATTGATCAAAAGAAAGCGCAATGGAGAAAATTGTGCGTGTTTTTAGAGATTTAATCTCTAAAAACACATGGGTTGTTTATGAGGCATCAGTTGTTGTAACCATCTTAAGCATGAAATAATTCTTATAGAAGCAATCCTTGCAATGGCTGAGATTAAGAAAACTGATGGTTAAGTATTGTCTTCGAAAATTGACTAATCAGTGAACAGTAAAGTAAAAAACAGAAAATTGCGCCTGTTTTTTGTGCCTTTTTGAGGCTTAATCTCTAAAAATTTATTGGCTTCTATGAGGCGGTTAGTATAGTTATTATTGCCTTTAAAAAGGCTTTAGTTTTTTGAGTAGACTATAATTTAAATAGCATTCTATGTAAAAATAATAAAATCAATATGCCATGTGTTTTTATTTTTATTAAATTCGTATCAGAATTTGCACTTTGATGCAGATTCAATTAATCATTTTTTATAAAAAATGATAACTCTGTATAAATATAGCACAAAAAATAAATGCTGATACAAATATTATAACGCATGTAAATTATCTAAATGAAATACAAAGGAGTGATCATTATGACAATTCGTCATTTTACGACACATTTATTATAATATCGAAAACATTGCTAATATTCAGGGATTAGGAATTTTTGATAATATCATTATATATAAAGGTCATATTTTTATTTTAAAGATTGGATTGTTAATCGCATTAAACAACAAAATTTATAGTTCTCAAAAAATGGAGAACGTAAAATCCCTCTCTATTGTAGAGATGGATTATGCAGTTAAGGGGGTAGTAATTTAAAACTATTGTAACGTCATAGATTTAAATTCACTAAAGAGCAAATAAGACGTTTGAAAAATATCAAATTTATAGTTTTTCCCGAAAATTTAGAAAACACTAGTGAGAATTCTAAGAACACGTGTTGCGAATGTGGAATAAGGGCTGTTTATAGGTTCATTTGAGTTGAATGAATTCAATCATCAAGAAAACATGTTATATTTTTATGCGTTTCGTAGGTTTTGATTTTATATGTTTTTATCTATAAAAAATAGAGATTTCTAGGTTTAGGTCTTATTTATTATGTTAGAGGGTTTCATTTTTTCTTGTATATATGCTGAAGAAGATTATTTAAGCAGTAAAAGTGTTTCTTATTTTATTTTTTAGCATAAAAGATATTTCTTAACATGAAAGAGAGGTGCCTAAGTATTAACGATATAATCAGCCATTGTTTTGGTATTTATTCTGTTCTACCGTAAAAACACTATCGTATTTAGGATTTGGTAATTAGAGTGGTTAGAAGGTGAAATCTGCTAGGTGAGGGGGCGGATTGTTTGCAGATCAGTGAGTGTTAAGAAGCTTCGTCCTTTGAGGTGTGGTAGGTGGAGTCTGTTAGCTAATTACGTAAACTAGAGCGAAATATACGTGGACAGGTTTTTAACCTAACCTCTCTTATATATTGTGATAGGAAATTCACATTGATAAGGACTACGACCGGTTACAGAAAACAGAAATCATTGTGAAAAAACAAGCGTGCTTGTTTTAAAATTTTTAATATTTGTGATCATAAGGGCATGCAAAATTTCCTGTAGTATCACGCAGACCGTTCGTATTCTCGAGCCAAGAATTGTTCATATATCCTCTTCAATCTGATTTTCACGAATTGATGCAAGATATGGGTACGAACACCTGTAAGAATACGAACACCTGTAAGAATAAGCAGATGCAAAGCCAGTTGTATCATTATTGTTGCTTTGCAGAGTGTTTGATAAAAATCTGGAACATTTTTCCAATTCATTGCCGGTTTATTAATGACTTTATGGCGTTGTTTTTCTAAAAGAGCTTTTGCTGTTGCAGCTTTTACTTATCAGATGGGAGTTAAGAGTATTATGTATCTCTGTTGGCGTAATCTTTGAAAGTCGCTATACAGCCTCCTAATTTGAGGAGAATATGAAGCTGTAAAGGTGAAAACCAGTTTCCATTTTTAGCATCATTTTTTAATTCTGCTTTACGACTTCTAAAAGCATCTAGAGTAATGTCTTTTAAATAATAGAGATTACGCATTGCTTCACGCTTTTGTTTCTCTCGTTCTTTAATAAGATCGAAGCCCTTATGTAAAACAGAACGCTCCGAACCAAATACACTTTGCTTGTCAATTTACACGCCTGTTTTTAAGAAACCTTTCTTTAAGATGCCTAAGCTTATTTCATTACAGAGCTCGTGGATGGTATAATGGTAAAGCCCCGATGAATAATATAAAATTTATAGAGCATCTCCATTTTTACACTTCATAAAAGAGCAAGTTGGGCGTCATTAGACACTTTGCCAACTCCCAATGTTGTTACAATTTTGGGCATTTTGGATGGTTTATAAAAGGCATTTTTAGTGCTTTTTTGTACAGTTTCATTCTATACGGTTTTATTTACTTATAATGTGCAAGAGACATGGTTTTGGTTAATAAACAGCTTTGAAATGAGAGAATCCTACGGTACTAAGATCTTTTATCCAAAACGCAAAATAATGAACACTCTTTATAAGTCAATGTGATGCATCTTAAGAAGAGGGATTTTAGATCTATTCTTTTAGGAATTTTCGCTTTTTGAGGTGCAGAGAAGAGAGCCGGAATATTCAGAGTAGAGCTTACCTTATGGAATCTATGGATATCGTCTTTAGGAGAGGGACATAAGCCACGTAATATGGTTAGCAAAGCTTGTTTAAGAGAAATTTGGTTGTTTACGAACAACTGGAGGTTAAGAATCTTTCTTCGTCCGAAGAAGACGTCGATATGTCACTATACTTTTTATTACCAAATAGAATGTGGTTTATGGATGCTAAATCGAAATGATAATTTATTTCGTATGAGGTTTTCCATATTTGGAGATTGTTTGGTTAAAAAACATATTTATTAATCACTTGAAAATAGCGCTTAGAATTTTTAAACGATAAGTTTTGGTCTTGATGACGATAATTATTTGTGATGATCGAAAGTACCTATTTTACGAAGCTTTCATTGATAGGCGAATCAAAATTTATTCTTTTTTGCATCAAAGATACTTTTTCAAAAGGTAAATGGAAAGAATGATCAAAGGCAAGAGAATAAAGAAAGCCTTATGTATAATTTGGTTTTCTCGTAGAGTTGTTGTCTATTAACTTTTTTCTTTTTTTCTTCATGAAGAGTGTAGAAAATCCATTGGAGAAGCAAAGAGAATAGGAAAAGTTAAAAAAATAGCCGTAACAATTAGTTACGGCTATTTTTGTTTGCTTCATATTACCGAGAGAGGAAGCTCCCCTTAAGCGATTTTTGATTTAGCAAAAATCGGGTCGTAAAAGACTTCAGTGAGTTTTCTATCTTTAAAGAACAACACTACGTCAACTGTTGTATAGAGAACGATTTTTATCATTTCTAACTCGAGTTGCCGGCCAATTTCTGATCTTTTAATCAAGGTGGCACATCTCTCAAATGTCTGCAAAGCGCTGTTGGCATGCGTTGTTGTAATCGACCCGGGATGACCAGTGTTGAGCGAATTGAGATATTCCCATGCTTCATTGCCTCGCAATTCAGCGAGAAAAATTCTGTCAGGCGACTGACGCATACATGCATCTAGGCATTCTTCAGCTGAAACACGGCCTACATTGTTACCATAAATCATATGTACATGATTGGGATGATTGGGTAGAAAAAGCTCATGAACATCTTCAATTGTGATAATACGCTCCTCTACAGGAACCTTTTCAATTAAAGAGCGAGCAAATGTTGTTTTACCAGATCCTGTTTTGCCTGCAATAATAATGTTGCGTTTGTGAAGGACGCATTCTTCCAAAAATTCAAGAATTTTTCCCTCACGTTTACTTTGTAAGAGTTGAACTTCAAATGGTTCCAACCGTGTGAAGTCCTGCTTCGATAACAAGTTATTGGCTTCTTTTGCTGAAGGCTTATTAAAACTTACATCAGAAAAATCGTCAAATGCCCCTTCTTCTTTGAGTTCTTCTAACGTCTTAACTATGAGAGAATGTTTACGAATTACAAAGGAAAGAGCACCATCAACAACAGCTGGTGTTTGTATAATTGTACCACGTTGTCCACCAGGCAAGAGCACATAATTAATACTTCTGGGAGCCATACCGTTATAAACGATAATAGCTGTAATAAGCGTTTGCAAAAAAGTGGTTGTTAACTCTGGTACGCTATGTACTTGCCAACCCTTAAAGCTTTTCGTCCATACTTCACAGGGGCGGCAAATAGATAATTCAGTGATCGTGGGATCTTCTAAAAAACAATCAAGCGGTTGCAGAAGCTGAAAAACTGCTTGATCTTTTTGTATCGAGTTAACGTGTGACGAGACTGTAGACATCGCTGAAATCCAGATCACGAGCAACAAAAATATTTACTCGTTCGCCTTGGTTTTTGTAAAGTGTTGGTGTGATATTGATGGAATTTTGAAGAACATCGATTGCTATAGATTCAGCATTCTGAGCTCCTTTATTTTGTGAGTTATCTTTATTTTCTTTGCTGCTTTTACCAACTTTTCCTCTTACCCATTCTCCTAAATCACCGATAATGCTTACCATAATTGCACTACCAAATCTTTCCCAAAAATGTCTGTCAACCCAGCCACCAATACCTGCTTCACCCAGAGGACCTGTGCCTGGTGAGTCAAGATTGACAACAACACCAGAAGGCGTTTCAATGCGTAACCATTGCACAAATACGCGCGTTTGTCCTTGTTGTATGCCACTTTGGTAAAAACCAACGACTTTAGAACCACGGTCAAGCAAAACAACACGTCCACTTGTGGAATAAATATCGCGTGTTAAATGACACGTTGTCATTCCGGGTTGTGATGTAATGATTTTTGTTTCTAACGTACAATCTATTTGCGTTCCTTGTGTAATCAAAAAGTCACGGTTACGAAGTTGCATCGCATGTGATTGACCTAAACGCACGGGCTGAAGGTTATCAAATAATACGCCATTACCTCTATCATTATTTGATGCTTTATTATTTGTATCTGTAGATCCTTCGCTACCACCGTTGTTAAGGCTAGAACTGAGCATACGTTTGCGTGCTAATTCTTCAGAATCTTGGAGCATATGTGGAGGAATGGCTGTTTGAAGAAGTTTACTCAATGCCGGTGGAATATCCAAGTTTGAATCTTCTGTTTGTGTTGATTTTTCTGCTTCTTCTACAATCTTTGGCTCTTCTATAATCCGAGGGACATAGTTTGGTATAATTTGCTGTACTATTTGTTGTGGTTTTTCTTCCTCAACCTCCACGGTATTACGCATTTTAAAAGCTTTCCAAGTCAAGGAAATCGGTATCGCTACTATGACAATAAGTCCTACCATTAACAATGCACGGGTACCTGGAATTGTTGGACGACGTTCAGAACCTAGTTCGGACCCTCCATAGGTACCTTCAATATGTTTTTGTTCGACGTTGTCCAGTTTTGTACCTTTTCCCTCTCCTTCCTTATTGTCAAACATCATTTTCCTCCTTTATTGATACGATAAACCACCGAAGATACTGTCCCTGTTGTGTTTGGTACGCCATTGGGGTCATAAGCTTCATTAAAAACAGCTAGAGCGCGTTTACCAAGCCGTATAAGCCATTTAGGATTGACCTTATGAACGGCGATAATATCATTAGAACTGCCGATAACGGTGCGTGGTATTAAGCTTTCATTACCTTCAGCATCTACGACATAAATCGATGGCATATCCATGTTAGCGGGAAATTTAAAGTAAGTAATACGCCCATTGTCCCAAGCATTTATCGGAGCAATATCTTGGTGACCACTCATGGTATAACTGAGATTATAGCCGTTGACGCTTTGGTGAAAACCACGTTCAATCGCAAGGCGTCGATTGTTTTCTTCTGACTTTTCATCATTTGAATCGGGATAATGGAAAGCCAATTCATATGTTGATCCCGCACGGTCATTCCGAAATTGTAGTCGGAATTTATAACTCCGTTTGTCGGTTACAACGATGAGATTGGTATTGGCAAGTTCTGCTTTTGGTTTAATAAAAATATGCCGCCCTTTATGAGCAAAGGCATAGGCTTCAGAATCACCAAAGGCATGAGTTATGTACTGTTCACCTTCTTCAAGAATAATATGTGTTGCCACACCAAGAACTGTTTCAATTTGAACCACATCCGCTTCGTTATATGTTATATAGCGAATGCGGTGATCATATTGTGAATTTGATGGACTTTTGAGCGCCTGCACAGGTACCGTATAAAGAGAAGAAAACGAAGACAATAGAACAACGAACGCAAGTTTTTTCATAACAATCAATTCCTTAATCATTCAACAGTATTTCTGGGTCAGAACGGTAACTTGTTACTTGAAAACCAAGGGGGTTAAGCAATCGATCAGATGATTTCATGGGTGCACCAACATAGGTGTAACCAATTGTTGCAATTTGGTGCTGTTTTGGTCCAGTAGCAGCACCGTTGCTGTCAAGTTGCTGAGTCGTAAAACGTACAGTTGCTTGACCGAGTCCATTAGGCTGGATTGATCGTACTTTAACTGTGATACGTGCTTTGTTGGAAAGCACTTTGTCCCGTGCATTTTCTCCATCATAGATTTTATAATATTCTTGTTGAACAGATGCCGCACTTAAAAGTGCTGTCGTGTCATAGTTCAGTTGAATGGTATCGTAGTCGTAAGTTTCGCGGTTAAGCACATATTGATTTAGCCAATATCTATCTACAACTTCACCATAGCTTTCTTCGTGTTCACGCATGATTGAGATAACATCAACTGCACCCGTCGTATTATCAACGCGCAATACTAAGGGAGTTGGAGCTGGTTGAGAAAATCCAACAACTCCACATATCATACCGAATAAGCCAAAAAGACCCACAGTACTCGCAACACGCCATGCCGTTCTGCGCGACCTTATAAATTCATTGATAAGATCACGTTCTAAGCCACGGCTTTCTTCATAATAACTTCTAAGTTGTTCGGCTTTCACTGGTTTTGCTTGTTTTGTTTTCATCTGTCTCCTCGCTTGATTTCGGCAGGGATTGTTTTATTAATAGGCACACGGTTCCTATCATTGGGCTGTTTTAGCTTTGGTGCTAATGCACAAGCCGATAAAAGGTTTGCAATCAAAATTATAAG